>JACRIF010000112.1 GCA_016220125.1 Candidatus Peregrinibacteria bacterium | reverse complement strand
AGTAGGCGGTGTCTTTGAAATCGCCTCGCTTCCGGTTCGCCCCCTCGGCGGCACCACCGCCATCGCCTCCCTTGGACCCTTTGCCGGCACCCACGTTCACGCGATCCACGTGCAACGTCAGATTCGACGAGGTGGAAACTTGCAAGGCTCGAGCCCCCAGGAAATAATCGAGGGGGTTCATATTGGTGTTGGCTTTCAAGGCCAGCAGACTCTCATCCACCACGGCAAGCGACAAGGTGGAGCGCACGGGGCGGTTCTGGAAATCGCGGGTATGGATCTCGATCTCAGCGGTTTCCCCGGCGCGGTAGTCGGGTTTGGCGGATTTCAAGTCGATCTGGATCTCATGCTCTCGGCGGTTCACGCGCAGATTCACCACACCCATGCGGAAATCGGGTTTGGCGAGCTCGTAGGAAACCTCTTGCGGTTCCTGGTCCTGGGTGGTCTTCAGCGATTCCATGGTGGTCGAAAGCTCGGCGCTCAGTTTTTCCATCTCGGCGCGCTTCTTCGAGATCAGGATGGCGTTCCGGTTCACGGATTTCGCATCCGTGTCGGCCTGCAAGGTCGAAATCTCGCCTTTCAGCTGATCGATGGAAGTGTTCAGCGACGATTGATGGCTCCGAAGCGCGCGCCAGCCATCGTAGCCCGTGAAGGCCTTGAAGGAGGCGCTGGCATCCTTCATCACCAAGACGCTCACATAGATGTTGGGGGCCATCGTGTCCTTGATCGGCACTTCGATGGTCTGGGAATTGGAGGTGATGTCGATCACCTCGTAGCTGCGAAGGGTGCCGCGCTCGGTCGTGACCAGGGCCTTGGCGGGGTTGTCTTTCGTGCCAAACGGCGATTGGATCAAAACGCGGGCCTTGCCCCCCACAAAATATTCGGGTTTGTCGGCCACCAAAGTCATGCGGTTGTTGTTGGTGCCGCCCCACTGCACCCAGGATCCGCTGGAAACGTAGAAATTGGTTTCCGACAGGGTCTCGCGCCCATTGTCCGTGCTCCTGCCCTGGATCACATAGCGCCCTCCGTCCATGCCTTCGTTGATATCGAACGAAGCTTCGACGGGCTCCGCGCCCGTGGTCACGGATTTCTTGTTGATGGATTTAAGGGTTCGGACGCTTTCATCGTAGAACGAGCCATCCACCCCTTGTTTTTTCACCACATTCCATTCCTCGCGGAAAAGTTCCAAGGTCACCCGCTTGCCGGAAATAGGGGTGCCATCGTCCGAAACCGTGATGACTTTCACCAAGGCGCTTTCCGAGGGTTGAACGATGTAATTCTTGATGCCCAAACCGACATACAGGCTGGCCTGATGCACAATGGCGGAATCGCGCGCCGTCACGAATTCCCCATCCTTGTTCTGGATCTCGACATTCAACGTGTACAAATAGCTGACCCCGGGCTTGGCCTCCTGGTCCGTGGGGAGCTCGAGATGAAGGCGTCCATTGGAATCAAGGATGCCGTCGCCCTCCGCCACAATTCGGGAGTCCTGGGCTCCGCAACGCGACCAGAAGCACTCGAACATCTCCCACACGCCAAACGAGAAGAAGTCCTGCCCTTTGTAGCGGTCGAAATAAGTGGAATCGCGCATGAGCGACCAGTGCAATTTGCCCTCTTGGATCGCGCCGCCGAAATAATAGCCTGCCACCACGTCCACGGGGATCTTGTCGCCCAATACGAGGTCGGTTTTCGGAAGCAGCAGCTCAACCTTGAACTTGGGTTTCTTGTACTCCTCGACAAAAAAGTTGGCGTAGAACCGCTGGGGATAATTTTTGCCAGTGGTCTCGGCGTAAAGGCCGAACTGCCCCAGGCGGGCTTTGTCGCTCAGCTTGAAGGAGCCGTTGAACGAACCATCCGCGAGCACGGGAATCTTCTTGGAATCGGCGTCGTTGTAGTCGGGGTCCTGCAGGGTCACCTGAACCACCTTGTCCGCGGGAAGGCTCAAGTCCGCATCATGGTCCAAGCGGTAGATGCCCTTGAAAAAAACCTCGTCGCCGGGTCGGTACAGGGGACGGTCGGTGTAAAGGTAGATGCGGGGCTCGTCGAGGCTGATCCATTGGCCGTTCGCGTTGAATTGCCATGACTGGATGCCCTCGTCCCAATACTGGCCAGTGACCGCCCAACGATCTTCCTTTTCCAGGGTTTTCCGGCCGATCACAAACACGTTTTCCGAAAGATCCTTGGTGATCTTGAAGAGTCCGTTGCCATCGGTCACGCCGGTCAAAAGCTCATCGCCCCCTTCGGAGACGACCTTGAGATCCATACGGCTAACCGGTTTGCCGGTGACCAGATCGGTGGCCCATACCAGCAGATCCTGACCCGAGCGTTTCAAGGTCAATGCGGTGTCGCTGACCATGAACGTTTGGAAAAGGCGGACGGGTTTGGGGGGTTGGGTGCCGTAATCCAAATATTGCGGCGAACTGACTTGGAAAAAATAAAAACCGCTGCCAAAATCCTGGTCGAAAAGCGTTTTCAAATCGAGGTTGAGGGTTTTGGATTCGTTCAACGTGCCTTTGACCTCGACCGTGGCGGTCTTGGGATGCGGGCACCGGTATTCGTACCACCGGTAGTTTTTGGTGACTTGGAAAAATTCCTGCTCACCCACGGGGCACAATTCGACATCCAGGGTCGTGGCGTTCAAAACTTTCACCGGATAGGTGGGAATCAGGCCCTTGGTGAACAGGCCGAAATTGTTGCGAACCAGCAGGTTCACATTGGCCTGGAGGGGCGCGGTCTTGAAAAACGTCTTGAACCCCTTCTGGGCCGTGTTGCCCACCGCGTCCTTGAATGGCGCCTTGAAACTGAAGGAGTAGGAGGTGCTGGGTTTGAGGGGGTACCACAACTCCACGTGCCGACCCTCGTCGGTCACGTAGATTTCGGGGTC
Source organism: Candidatus Peregrinibacteria bacterium (assembly GCA_016220125.1). Taxonomy (GTDB): domain Bacteria; phylum Patescibacteriota; class Gracilibacteria; order UM-FILTER-43-11; family UM-FILTER-43-11; genus FEN-1329. The sequence continues at coordinate 23,112 of JACRIF010000112.1, read as the reverse complement.
CTTGTCCGCCTTGGGGCTGAGCGTGGCCGCCGCGGCGACCAGCTCCTGGGTCATGGGGGAATCGAAATCGATCACAATGGTTCCTCCCGCAAAATTTTGCTCTCCGCTTTTGGGGACAAAGCCGGCGATGCCCGGAAGCTTGGTGGTTTTGAAATTGAGCTCAAAATCCGATTCCAACAATCGCGCGCCATACCCTTGGCCCATTTTGGCCGCGGCGCCGGCCAATCCGGCCTTCACCACCAGCTTGTAGGCCGTGTCGTACTGGTATTTGAATTCGGGTTTGAAAACAAGGATGCGGCGATCCACCTTTCCGTCTTTGTCCTTGCCGAACACCACTTCGGTATTGAAGAAACCGTCGTTTTTGGGCTTTCCTTTGACCTCGGAATCGTTCGAGGGGTAAAGGAGGATATTCGCGCTGGGCTTCACGTAATCGAGTTCCATGGGTTGGTTGAAGGTGAGCTCGATGGCGCCGGAAACCGGAAAGACATCGCTCCCGTTCAAGGGCTTGGTTTCAAGAATGCGGGGAGCCTCGGTGGCCAGCGTCCACACCGTGTCGTCCTGGGTGGAGGAGCCGTCGAGCGAAACGATGCCCTTGGGAAGCGTGAGGGTGTAAACCGTTCCCATGGTCCATTCGTCGGGCACAAATTGGAATGCGGTCGTGCCGATCCAGCGATAATTTCCCTTCACAGGGGGTGCAATTTCAATAAGCGGGGTGGCGGGCAGCTCCGCCAGGGCGGTCAGCGCGCGCATGGGGCGGTCGAACATCACAGTCACCGGCTGATGGGGATTGATGATCAAGAAATCGGAGGGGGCAGTCACGGCCTGACCTTGGACAAACCCAATTGGTTCGGCTTCGGTGGCCAGGGGTTTTTGATAGGGGGAGATGAATTTAACGGTGGGGGGGCCGGAGATGACAAACGTGGATCGGGCATCGATCTCAAGCGTCTTCCTGGCCCAGTTGCGGCTGCTTGCGCCGATCGTCACGGTGTATGTCTCGCCAATCGAAAGGGGTTGGCTTGGGACGAACTGCAGGGTTTTCGAATCCGGCCACTCGAACCTGCCCTCGATCATGGGGTTCATGGAGAAGGCCGACTCCACGCTGGCCTGGTCCATGGATTGCGTGAAATGGAAGGTGAACGGCGCCCCCGTGGAGAGCTTTCGGACCTCGTCCAACGGCAAACCGTCGCCCAGGCTTGGATTCGGGATCAGGGCGTAAGTCAAAAAAAGGCCACCGACCAACACCAGCAAGGTCGCGGACGCCCAAAAGATTTTGGTGCGGAAAAAGCGGGAAACATGATGGGAATAATGGCGAAGTTTCTCTTTCATAAAAATCATTATTTAGGACGGCGCCATTTTAGCACAAGACCCCCGAGACCAGTAAGGGGGAATCGGAGTTTTCCAAGCACGTTTAAAATAGGTTGTGGCTTAGGCCAATCTTTTGACTATAACCTATCCACTAACACCTATAACCTCATAGCTTGCTGGGGAACGCCAAATTGACGAACACCACGGCCCCGAACAGCACCAGGCAGGCCGCGAAAATCACGATTCCCCACACCGAATCAGCATCCTCCTTGGCCTCGTTTATCTGGAGGTGCAAACCCGTTGCTCCGTAGTGCAGGGAGATGAACGCGTAGGGCTTGTCCATGAGGCGCATGGCAAAAGTCATCAGGCTGGGCCAGGCATCGTTGCGAAACGAAAAGGCGGCGAACAGGTAGCCGAAGGCCAACAAGAAAAAGAGGGCGGCGCTGACTTCGTGGATTTTCTTGGTCGTTTCCATTTTTTTGATGTTGAATCTGGGTCGATTTTAGCACAAAACTCAGCTTGAGTTAAGGTGAACCCAAACTACAACCTAAAACCTAACACCTAATACCTTCAAAGAGCGGAATTGCACTATCAAGTGTTTCATTATAAGGTATTCCCGTACTCGTAATAGAACCGTTATGCAACTCAGCCATGAAGAGGTACGAAAGATCGCAAAACTGGCACGCCTCGGCCTGACCGACGCCGAAGTGGCGAAATTCAGCGTCCAGCTTTCCGACATCCTGTCGCACGCCAAAATGCTGGAGGAGGTGGACACCTCAAAGGTGGAGCCCGCGGCCCAGATCACGGGGCTGGGGAATGTGTTGTTCAAGGATGAGGTGGTGCCGTGCGACAAAGCGGAAGCGCTGTTGGGCCAATCGCCCCAGCAGATCCAAGACAACCTGATTAAGGTTAAAAACGTATTTTAATTTTGCTTATTGCTTATCGCTTAAAGCTTACCGCTCACATTTATGTTTCATCTCACCATCGCCGAAGCGCACAGGGGTCTGAAGGAAAAAAAGTTCAGCGCGGTCGATCTGGCAAATGCCTATTTGAACCGGATCGGAAAAATCGATGAAAAGCTCAATTCCTATGTGACCGTGACGAACGAGGTGGCCTTGCAGCAGGCCAAGGAGGCGGATGCCAAGGGAACGTTCGACAATCCCCTGTCCGGCATCCCGATGACGCTGAAGGACATCATCTGCACCGCGGGCATCCGCACCACCGCCTGCTCGAAAATTCTGGAAAACTTTGTGCCTCCGTACAACGCCCATGTCTACGACCGCCTGCGCGCGGCGGGAGCGGTGCTGTTGGGAAAATCGAACACGGACCAGTTCGCGATGGGCTCGAGCACCGAGACAAGTTGTTTCGGAGTCACGAAAAACCCTTGGGACACGTCCCGGGTGGCCGGAGGATCCTCGGGGGGGCCCGCCGCCAGCGTGGCCGCGGACTTGGCCGCTTTTTCCATTGGAACCGACACCGGCGGAAGCATCCGCCAGCCCGCCTCGTTCTGCTCCTGCGTCGGGCTCAAGGTCACGTATGGTCGAGTCCCCCGCCAAGGGGTGATCGCCTACGCCTCGTCCCATGATTCCATCGGACCGTTCGGCAAAACAGTCGAAGATGTGGCGCTGGTCTTGAACGCCATCGCCGGAAAATCGGAGCGCGATTCCACTACACCTGATGTGGCGGTCCCGGATTACACCCAATCCTTGAAAAAGGATTTGAAAGGCATGACCATCGGAATCCCAAAGGAGTATTTCGACGAAGGCGTTGAGAAGGAAACCCGCGACGCGATCTTGAAAGGGATCGAAGTGATGCGGAAACTGGGGGCCAACGTCGTCGAGGTGAGCCTCCCGCTCACCAAATACGCCATTCCAACCTATTATCTGATCGTCAAATCCGAGGCCAGCACCAACATGGCCCGCTACGACGGCATCAAATACGGCCTGACGGCGAAGGACGCCAAGGAACTGGAGGAAATCTACGTGAAAACCCGCAGCGAGGGGTTCGGCGACGAGGTGAAGCGCGCCATCATGATCGGCACCTACACGCTCTCCGCCGGCTACATCGACGCCTTCTATCTGAAGGCCGCCAAAATTCGCGCGCTGATGAAACGGGAATACGAGGAGGCATTCCAAAAATGCGACGCGCTGGTGGCGCCGACCTCGCCCTTCACCGCCTTCAAGATCGGGGAGCGCATGGAGGATCCGCTCGCCATGTACGCCGCGGACACGCTCACGGTGCCAGCCGGAACCGTCGGGCTTCCAGGCCTCACGCTTCCCGCGGGGTTCGACAGCAAGGGGTTGCCGATCGGCATGCAAATCATGGGTGGACAATTCCAGGAGGAAAAAATCCTCCACGTGGGTTACGCCTACGAGCAGGCGACCGAATGGCACAAGCAAAAGCCAAAACTGTAACTGAATCTGGGTTGTCTGCGATAAGCGACTCCGCCAGGAGCTTACCGCTTACCGCTTACTGCTTACCGTTTATGAAATATAGGATCCGTATCTGCACAGGGGTGGCCTGCAAAAATTGCGGAAGCGATGACCTATTGAAGGAGGCCCAACGCCTTGCAATCGGCAAACAGCATTTGAATATCGAGGGTCGCAACTGCATGGGTTGTTGCGACGATGCTCCCAATATGATTGTGATGGACGAAGAGGGAATGCCCCTTTCCAGGCACACCATGGTCCTGCCGAAAGACCTCCAAAAAATCATGGAGAACTTGCAACCCTAGGGAGTTCACCGACCCTGGTCGAAAAGATTTGATATTCCGCGTCGGAACCTGGCAACGATGCCGGGGATTTGAGGGTATTGGTATTCTCGGGAACTGGCGCTGTAGCCATGCAAAATAGCCTCGTCGTTCTCGGCGTTCTTGCGCTCCGCCTCCTCAAGCGCCGTGCGCTCCTCGTCGGTCAGGGAAAACCCTTCGCAAAACCGTTCCAATGCCTTTTCAATGGGATCCATCATCCAAAAAATGATTAGGATGAATCTTATCCCAAAACAACGACGGAGCCAAGGGATCCAACTCAATGTGGAGGATAGTTTTTTGTTTGTTTTGCCCTGACCCGGCGGGCGGGGGCTATTTGGGCATGTAAAAAACCCCGGAAAACATGAGCAGTATATGTGTTTTCGAAACTCATTCAATGCTGAATTCCGTCGTATCTCGGCACGGGGGGACCGGGGGGGGGTTTATGTTGAACTGCAACATTGATGGAGGGTACTTCGCCGGGAGGTGAATCATAAACCCTCGGTTTAGTGGCGAGCTGGCCGGTCCCGCATGGAGCGCCGGCCGAACGGCCAAGCGGAAGGAGGGCGAACCCGCGCGAATCCCGCTTTCGGGTCCGGGAGGGTTGGAGGCCAGCCCCACTGCGGGTTTTCAATCCGCTTTTGACCGGACAAAAGCGGATGCCGGCCGCGGCGAGCGGCATGGGGCGCAGGGCAAAAACGAATTCCCGCGGCAGCGGGGAAAAAACAAAATCCACAAAACCCGCTTCAAGCTACAAAAAAACCGCCTTTAGGGCGGCCTTGAGCTGACGACGGAGATCCTGGGTGGCGGTATCGTGCTTAATGTTGATGTATTGGAACAAAGGTTGCTCCTCACGTTCGACGATGTATTCCAGTTCCGTTTCCGAGGCCTCCATCACTTTTCCAAGCTCGTCACGGGTCACCAGGCCCAGAGACAAAAAATGATCCGGATGGGAGAGGATCATTTTCAAACGCTCAAAGGTGCCGAGGCCGTTCCAACGGCCTTCTACCGGTTTCCCTGCGATGCCATGGGTTTTTGTTTCCATTTTTTGGGCTCGGGGAGATCATAATATTGTACCATTTTAAATCTTTTAAATCAAGAGCTTTCGAATCAAACTTTGAATTGGGCGCTCGAACGTGCTAAATTGTCCTAAATTCTTTCCCCTCCCATGGACTATTATTTGGAATCCCTACGGCTGCATGAAAAAAACAGGGGGAAACTGGAGGTGAAATCCAAGGTGCGGATCAAAAACAGGCGCGACCTGAGCTTGGCCTACACGCCGGGGGTCGCGGAGCCCTGCCGCCGAATCCACAAGAATCCAAGCGACCTCTATAAATACACGAACAAGGGGAACAGTGTTGCTGTGGTGACGGACGGCTCGGCCGTTTTGGGGTTGGGGAACATCGGCGCGGCCGCAGGGTTGCCGGTGATGGAGGGGAAGGCGATCCTGTTCAAGGAATTCGGAGGAGTGGATGCCTACCCCATCTGCCTGGACACCCAGGACACGGAGGAAATCATCCGGACGGTCAAAGCCATCGCGCCGGGCTTCGGCGGCATCAACCTGGAGGACATTTCGGCCCCTCGTTGCTTCGAGGTGGAGAAACGTCTGATCGAGGAATTGGGGATTCCCGTGTTCCACGACGACCAGCACGGAACCGCCATCGTGGTGCTGGCGGGGCTGATCAACGCGCTCAAGCTGACGGGGCGGCAATTTTCGGAGACTAAAATTGTGGTCAACGGCGTCGGCGCCGCGGGGGTGGCGATCTCGAAACTCCTGATGGCGTATGGCGCCAAGGCGGAAAATTTTATCCTGTGCGACAGCGTGGGGACGATTTTCAAGGGGCGAACCGGCCTGAATGCAATCAAGGAGGGGTTGGCGGACATCACCAACACGGCATGCCTATTGGGGATGGATGACCCGCGTTGCAAGAAGGGGGGCTTGGGGGACATCATCGACGGGGCGGACGTTTTCATCGGCGTTTCAAAACCCGGGCTTCTGACCCCCGAAATGGTGGGGAAGATGGCCAAAGACCCGATTGTGTTCGCCATGGCCAACCCGGAACCCGAGATCTGGCCCGACCTGGCGCTGAAGGCGGGGGCTAAAATTGTGGCCACGGGGCGATCGGATTTTCCGAACCAGGTCAACAACGTGCTCGCCTTTCCGGGCCTGTTCCGAGGAGTGCTCGATGCGGGAATTCGAACGATCACGGAGGAAATCAAGATCGCGGTGGCCGAGGCCATTGCCACCTATCTCAAAAAACCGAAAATAGACCAAATCCTGCCAAGCCCCTTGGACAAAAAAGTGGCGAAAGCCGTGGCCAAGGCCATTCTAAAATTTAAACCCAAATCCCTTTGAGCATAATGCCCTCCTCAGTTAAGCGTGATCGATTTGCGGATCGGATGGAGGGGATACTGGTTGAAGAACAAATCCTGGCACGGGACGCCGCGGGCGCCTCGCACCGGATTGTGGCAAGCGGGGAAGCCGAACGATTTCTGAAACAAGGAAACCCAAAGGAGGCGCTTCGGGCGTCGGATCATGCCAAGCCCGCTTTTTTTGAGTCCGTCAGGGAAAAAGTGGATGCGCTCGTCAGGGTGGATCTCAAAAACCATATCCTGTTCCGCCATCTGGAGCCGGGGCAATTGACCCCGCTGGCGAATGAGGCGGTGTTTTGGAAAATCGGGATTCGGGAGGGTCAACCCTCCCTCTCGGCGCAGTGCGCGCAAACCTTGATGGAGTGCTACGAAACGATCTGCAGGCTTCCCCGTGAAGTCCACAAAAATTATCCTTTGTATATCGAGGGGTATTCCCTGGGCCATGCGACCCGGGTGGGAATTTACACCGCCTTGTTGGCGCAAAAATTGGGCAGGCAAACCTTGGTCTCTCCCGAGGATGCGGGCCGAGCTGGTTTTTTCCACGATCTGGGCAAAGTCCATCCGCATGTCCAACCGTTGGTGAAATCCCCAAACCGGCTGACCGACGAGGAATACAGAAAGGTGAAAATGCATCCGGTGATCGGGGCGACGATTTGGAACGAGTTGAACGGAAAAGCATTGTCGATGGCGCCGGGGCTTTCCCCGCACCTGGTGGTGCACGACGGAATGCTGGAACATCACGCGAGGCCCGATGGAAAGGGGTATCCCCCGTATGTGAAATCCGAAAGCGTCACCGAAATTGGGAAACTGGTGGCGGTCGCGGACAGCTTCGACGCCATGACCAGCATGAGGGCCTACAAGGGCATCAACCAGGAGGATCAGGTCGAATACGCCTATGAGGAGCTGAGACGATGCAGCGGGTTGCCATGGAATGCGAAAAAAACGAAATTCCAGGAATCCGAGGGGCAATTCGACGCAAGTCTGGTGAAGCGATTCCTTGAATTGGAACCGAAACCCGTATTTCTCCGAAAAGGGCGCTAGCCACATTTTGTTTTGGTTCCCCCTCCGCTATAATGGGGGTCGATTAACGATCCCCATGAACTTTCGTGTCAAATGTTGCGGCCTCCAATTCGAAAACCCGTTGGTCCTCGCGTCCGGCTATTTGGGCGTGACGGGCGCCAGCCTGGCGAATGTCGCCAAAAACGGGGCGGGCGGAGTGACCAGCAAAACGCTCTTCATGGAGGAAAGGGCGGGGTACCCGAATCCGACCTCCCTCACATTTCCCGGAGGATTGATCAACGCCATGGGACTGAGCGGGGAAGGAATCCGAAATGCGAAGGCGGAATTTGAAACGTATCGGAACCTGGCGCCCGATTGCCCCATTTTGGGAAGCGTGGGCGGAAAAACCCTCAAGGAATTGGTGGAATGCGCGGAGATCATGGACACCTACCCCGTGGATCTCATTGAGCTCAACTTGTCGTGCCCCAGCGGAGCGGACGAAAAGGAGTTGCCGTTTTCCTGCGACCCCGATATAACCGCCAAAATCACCCGGGCGGTACGGAAAGTGACGCGAAAACCGATCTCCGTGAAATTGTCGCCCAAGGCCTATCGCATCGGGGAAATCGCGCAACGCGCCGAGGCCGAGGGGGCCGACGCGATCACCGCGGTCAACGGCATGGGCCCCGGAATGCTGATCGACATTCGCATGCGCGCGCCCTCGTTGGGAAACAAAGTGGGGGACGTGAGCGGGCAGGCGCTCAAACCCATCGCCCTGGGGTGCGTATACGAAATATACGAGCATGTCAAAATCCCGATCATCGGCACCGGAGGCATTGTGAACGGAAACGATGCCATCGAAATGCTCATGGCCGGCGCGACCCTGCTCGGCATCGGCTCCGCCATCGCCTATTACGACCTCAAGGCTTTCGCCATGATCCAAGAGAAGATCAAGCGCTTCATGGAAGAGGAGGGCTTCAAGGATATTTCCGATTTGGTGGGCATCGCGCACAAACGATAAAATAACCTTTTACTGGTCACTAGCCCCTAGTCACTAGTCCCTATTTAAAATCCAATGCATCTCCCCCTTAAAGTCCATCGCATCCGGGAAGAGAATTCCACGTTCAGAACGTATATTTTCAAGCATGACCTGCGGGCGAAGCCGGGGCAATTTGCCATGGTGTGGCTCCCAGGGGTGGACGAGGTTCCCATGTCAGTGGGATGGCAGGACAAAGATGAAATGTGGATCGGAATCTCGAAACGGGGCGATTGCACTACGGCGATATTCGATCAAATAAAAATCGGGGATCGTCTCGGCGTCCGAGGCCCCTTCGGCAAGCCGTTTGAGCTAAAAGAGGGTTACAAAAAAATCATCCTGGTTGGCGGAGGCTATGGAACCCCTCCCCTGCTCTTTTTGGCCAAGGAGGCCAGGGAAAAGGGAATGGAAGTGGTGGTGATCTTGGGCGCGAGGTCGCCCGAGCACGTTCTGTATGAGAAGGAATTCGCGGGATTGGGATGCGAAGTCGTCAACTCGGCGAACCACAATGGGAAAAAGGGGCATGCCATCGAAATTTTTGCGGAAAGGATGGAGGATGGAAAAGTGGATTGCGTCTACACCTGCGGTCCGGAAAAAATGATGGTGAAGGTAGCCGAAATCGCCCAAAAAAACGGGGTTGATTCGCAACTCAGCCTGGAGCGCCATATGAAATGCGGATTCGGGATCTGCGGCCAATGTTGCATCGACGGAACGGGGGCTCGCGTCTGCAAGGACGGCCCCGTTTTCAGTGGAAAACAGGCGCTCTCATTGGAGGAATTCGGGCATTACACGCGGACGGGTTCGGGGAAACGGATCGCACTCGAATAAGGGGAAAATTGTGATACAATAAGGGCAACTTAATATCTAATCCAATCCCCATGAGCGACGGAAAAAAAGGTGGTTGCGGTTGCGGCGGAAGCTGCAAATAATCCCGAACACCCGGGAAAACAAAAAATCCCCCTTCGGCGTCCTGATGGATCAGGGTTCTGAAAGGGGGATTTTTTATGAAAAGAGACATTAGGCCTGGGGCACCAGACGACCCAGCAAATCATCCACCATCACAGCACCCAGCAATTTGTGGCTGTGGTCCAACACCGCCAGGGACATCAAATTGTAGCGCGTCATCAAGGTCGCCACATCCTTGAGGCTGGCCTCGGGCTGAACGGTTTGGTGCAATTTGATCCGTTTCATGACCTTTTCGATGGGATCGTTGGCGTTCGAGATCAAAAGGGTGCGAAGGGACACCACGCCCAAGAGGTGGTTTTTTTCATTGACCACGTAAATGAACAAAATCGTCCGATAGGATTTGGAGACCTTGCGGATGTGCGCGATGGCGTCGCCCACCGTGATCGTGTGGCCTATCTTGATGAAATCGGGGGTCATCAAGCCTCCGGCGGTGTCATCGGCGTAATGCAGAAACTCCTCAACCACTTTTTTCTTGTTCTCGCCCAGGCTTTCGAGGATTTGATGGCGATCGTCCTTGGCGATCAACTTCAAGTAATCCACCACCTCGTCCGCGGGCAAATGGGCCAAGATCCCCTGAAGCTGCGTCTGATCGAAGGACTTGAAGATGTCGCGCTTGTGCTCGGGCTGGAGTTCCTGGAAAAACTTGGCCGCGGTCACGGGATCGAGGGATTGGATCAATTGCACCGACTGCTTGGGATTGAGGTCCTCCAGCACATTCGCCAAATCCGCGGGATGAAGGCGCACCAATTCGCTGGAAGCCTTGGTGAGCTTGAGCGATTTGCCAACCACCTGGACCTTTCCCCACTCGATGAACAGAGGCTTCATAAAGGAAAAAAGCCCGAATTTATCAATGCCCAAACGCCGAATCAATCCTCGGGCGCTGATATCGATGCCAAGGACGTGCAACTGCGACTCGCTGATTCCCAAGCGCACATCGTTGGCCCGCACCACCCGCGTTCCATCCAGATCGACGATCTGTTGATCCAGGATGTGTTTCTTGATCCAAATATCGCTGGAAAGGACCTCAAGGGGCTTTGCCTTTTGAAGGGTGGTTTTGAGGGTGATCTCGTCTCCGCCCAAATTCTCAACGGAATCGTAGGACAAGGACTTTTCGGTCTTGGTGGCGGCATCCTTGTAGGCGATTCCCAATATATGGGGGTAGCCATTTTCGCCGGGACGCGCGATGAAGTCGATCAGCCGGCCTGCGACGATGTCGGCGCTGTCGACCAGGGGGACGTCAATGAATTGCGAAACAAAAAGCATGGGTCTGGTTTAAAATCTAAGGCTGAGAGTTGGAATGGGGTATCAAATGTGCACCCAGTATTTCACGATCACATCGATCCAGCCGGGAAAGAGGGTGAACACGACCAGGAGGATGCTGACGAGGATCAGGCGAATGATGGTTTCCCACGTGATGATGTTGTAAATCCAGGAGGCCGTCTTGCCCTGGGTCGGCAGGCCCAAGCTCTGGCTCCGATTGAGCAGGATGATCAAAAAAATCAAAATAACGGGAAGCAGCATGCCGTTGATCACTTGGGCAAAAATCATGATTTGGAACAAGGAGAAAACCGGAAGCAGGACCATGATGCCGGATAGGGCGATCAAGACGGCCATGAGGGTGTAAAACACTTTGGCCTGATGAAAGGGGCGGTTGAGGCCATGCTCAAAACCAAGCGCCTCGCAAATGCAGTAGCTGGTGGTGAGGGGAAGGATGAAGGCGCCCAAAAGCGAAGCCGCGAAAAACCCGACTCCAAAAAAAGTTTTCGCCATATGGCCCAAAAAGGGAACCAGGGCGGAGGCGGCGGATTCGGCGCTGTTGACCAGCAAGCCGTGATCGAAAAGCACCTGCTTGGTGGTGATCATGATCATGGCCGCGATGAAGCAGGTGAAAAAGGCGCTGAAGTACACCTCGAATTTTTCGATGGTGTAGTGCTTGGGATCGATGCCCTTGTCGACGACATACGATTGGATGAAAAATTGCCCCCATGGAGTGATCGTGGTTCCCATCACGCCCAAAAGGACCAGGAAAAACTCCTTGTCGGGGGGAAGGCTGAAAGTGACGGTGGCGCGCAGAGCCTCCGACCAATCGGGGTGGGACCAAAAGGCGGACACCACATACACGAGTAGGAACAAGGAGATGAACAGGAAAAATCGCTCGATCTTGGCGAACGATCCCTTGTAGATGATGAAAAAAACCAGCGCGCAAGCCACGGGAACCGTGACCCATTTGGAGATGTGGAACAATTCGAGGGCCGCCGCAAGACCGGCGAATTCCGAGGTGGTGACGGCGCCGTTGGCGATGAACAAGGTGGCCACGGCGAAGAAGGTCCAGCGGATGCTGAAATTCTCCCGGATCAGCGCCGCAAGCCCCTTGCCGGTGAAAATACCGAGCTTCACCCCAATTTCCTGCGTGGCGGCCAAGGTGATGAAATTGACCAACAGGACCCAAAGCATCATGAAGCCGAAACGGGACCCGGCGTAGGAGTAGGTGCTGATGCCACCGGCGTCGTTGTTCGCGGTGCCGGCGATGATGGCGGGCCCGACGATGGTGAAAACCATCAGAAACTTGGGCCAAAACTTTTTAATAAAATTCATAGGGGGTTTTCGGGTAAGGAGGGCAATGGGGGCAACGTCAAAAAAACCCATTCAGCGGATCAACGGGGCATGAAGCCAACCGCCGTGCGCAAATGGGCACTAAAATCGATCAATCTTCCGGCCGCAACATCGGCGCTGTCGACCAGTGGGACATTGGGGAATTGCGAAAGAAAAAGCATGGGGAACGATTAGGGAGATAAAGTTGGCAACTTTCCATCGACCACCTGCGATTTTCGAATGCCATTCTATACTTCAAAAAAGGCCATTTCAATGGAATTCCTACGAGGGCGAACCAGCATTCGAAAAATCAGAATCGCTCGCCGTCGCGGATGAAAGTCATGAACAGGGCCGGAATGATGAACAGGGTCAGGAAGGAGGAAACCATGAGCCCGAAGATCACGGCGCTGCCCAGCGCCATCCAAGTGCCATTGGAAAAGGTGACTGGAAGGATGCCGACAATGGTGCAAAGCGACGTGATGACGATGGCCTCCAGCCGGGATTTGCCCGCATCGATGATGGCGGTCTTGAAGGGGATGCCGAACTTGAGGTTCAGGTTGATCTTGTCGACCAGGATGATGGCGTTCTTCACCACGATGCCGAACAGGGCGACAATGCCGATGAGCCCGGGGAAACTCAAGGTCACGCGGACAATGGCCATCCCGAAAAACACGCCGATCAGGGCCAACGGAATGGTCACGATCACAATCAGGGCCTTCTTGAACGAATTGAATTGGATCACCAAAGTCGAAAGGATCAGCAGCGCGGCGATCACCATGGCCCGAAGGATGGAGAAAACGGATTCCTGATTGGTTTCGTTCTCGCCTCCATAGGTGATCGAATACCCCTCGGGCAAGGAGGTGGTCGACGCGAGCGCTTTTTGAAAAGCGGCCAGCACGACATTGGGGCGCGTCTTGGAATCCACGGTGGCCGAAAGGAGGACAGTCCGCTTCTGGTCGATGCGGGTGATGGTGTCGACCGACGGCTTGAGCTCGATGCGGGCCACATCCTTCAGGAAAACGGGTTGTCGTTTCGAATTGAGGATTTGGAGATTCTGAACCGAAGCCAAAGTGGGAATGCGTGTGGAATCCAACCGGGCAATGACCTTGATTTCCTTGCCCTCGCGGAGCACGGTGCTGACCTCGGTTCCGGAAATCGCCATGCGGAGAAACGACCCCACCGTGGCCGCGTTCAGGCCGAAAAATTCGAGCCGGTCGGGCACCAGGGTGAAGGTGTAGTCCGCGGGCGAATCCTTGAGCGAAATCGTGGTGTCGGTCACCCCCGGAATGGAGGCGAGCATGGGCTCAAGGGCATGGACGATCTGATCAAGCGTCTGCAAATCCTCCCCGCGGATACTGGCCTCGAACGCGGAACCGGACGGCGGGCCGCCGCTGAGGGAGGAGACGGTAACCGTCGCGGAGGGGATGGTGGAAAGGGTCGTGTTGAGCTTTTCCGCGAACTCGAACGATTGAAGCGCGCGCTCTTTCTTGTCGACCAGGCGAACCGTGATCGCCGCCGAATTGGACGGACTGCCGGACCCGGCGGAACTGGACAATCCCCCGCCCGCAGCCCCCACGCCGACCAGGGTTGAGAAGTTGGCGATTTCGGGATACGCGCGCAATTGGTCCTCGACCTTCGAGACGATCTTGTCGGTCTCATCCAATTTGAGGCCGACCGGCGCCTCGATGTTGACGAACACCACATCGCTGTCGGATTTGGGGAAAAATTCACCCGGAACGATGCCGGTCGCGGGCATCAGGACGGCCAGGACGAAAAGACCGAAAACAAAGGCCAACGTGAGTCGTCGGGTTTTTCGGGTCGCGAGGATTCGATGCAGGACAGCTTCGTAATAAGGAAGGATGCGGTCGAAATGGAGCACCCCGTGCAGAAAACGATCCAGCCACGTGGCGGACACATGGCCTCCTTGTTCCTTCAATTTCTTTTTGATCAGGGAGTCGTCCTGCCATTCGCGCTCAACCAGCGCCTCGTTGGCCTGAAGGACCGCCTTTCCGGAATGGCGATACCAACGGATCAATGCGCCCACTGCGGCAATGCTGGAGACAAAAAGGAGCGCGGGCAGCAAAACACCGCCCATCCTGAGCCCAAGCAATCCAAGGACGAGGAAGGCGAGAAGGCCGGCGAAAAATAATTTCTTTCCCAATCGGATCCGTTCCAGCACCGCGGCCAGGGGATGGTTGATGGCCAAGGCGATCAGGAGGGAGGCCACCAAAGTGACCGAAACCGTGATCGGAATGGATCGGATGTACTGCCCGATGATGCCGGAGGCGAGAAGCAGGGGGAGGAACGCCCACACCGTGGTGAGGGTGGTCGTGGTGAGCACCACTTTGAAATCGCTCAGCACCAACAGCACCGCCTCCTCGGGGGTGAATTTGCCGGTTTTAAGGTATTGCTTGGTGGCGCTCACGACCACGATCGCGTCATCCACCAAAAGGCCGAGCGCCAGGATCAACGAAAACATGGAAAGAAAATTCAGGCTGATCCCTGTCATGAGCATCACGCCGAAAGTCGCGAAGAACACCAACGGCACGGCCAAGCCGGCCACGAGCGCTTCTTTCAAACCGATCACCAAAAGCAGAACGCCGAACACCATGACCACCGTCAGGATGAAGTCATGGATCAGCTGACGGAAATCCTTCTGGATGCGCTCGGACGAGTCGATGGTCACATCGGTGTGGAACCCCTGGGGCATGGTTTTGAGCTGGGCCGCGATCGTCGCCTTGGCAAGCGCGGCGGTGTCCAGGATGGAACCCCCTGTTTTTTTGATGATGGAAATCGTGACCGCATTCTCGGGCTTGTTGCCATGGGACGAAAAACGGGAATACAAGGTTTTCTCGATGGCTCGCTCGCGGACGCGAGCGATGTCCTTGAGCATCACGAAGGCCCCCTCGTCGGTGTGGAAAATGGGGAGATCGGCCAGCGTTTTGGCGTCGTAAAAACGGGCGTCCGCGCGCACGGGGTAGACGAATTGGTCGCCTTTGAAGGAGCCCGCCGGGATGGCCAAGTTCATGCTGCGGATGGCCGCATTGGCTTGATCCGCGGAGAACCCGTATTGGATCAACTTTGAGGGATCGTAAGCGACCTCGAATTCGGCGCTGTCCCCGCCGGAAACGCTGACCTCGCGGACCCCGGGAATCTTCTCCAGCTCGTCCTGCAAATCCTCGGCGTATTTGCGAAGGGTGAAACCGTCGAAGGGGCCCGCCAATGCGAAGGTGAAAATAGGCGTGTCGTCCATGGAGATCTCCCGCACCACCGGATCGTTGGCGTCCGCGGGAAGATCTTTTTTCACGTTGTTCACCTGGTCGCGCAACTTGCGCAGAGAATCGTCCAAATTCGCGCTGGCCTCGAATTCCACCGTGACCGACGAGATCGAGTTGGAGGAATTGGAGGTGATTTTTTTGACATTCTTGAGGCTGGAAAGCCCGGTTTCGATCTTCTTGGTCACGAGCTCCTCGATGTCCGAGGGCGACGCGCCGGGGTACGCGGTGAACACCACCGCGATCGGAATTTTGATCTCGGGGCTGGACTCCACGGGCAATTTGACGAACGAATACGCGCCCCATCCGGTCAAAAGGAGGATCAGTAAAAGAACGACGCGAAAATTCGTCACGAAAAAATTGAGAAAGCTTTTTTTCAGCTCAGGTCTGAAGCTCAATTTCTCCAGATACAACGAATCCGAGGATTTCTCAGCCGTCTGCTTCGCGCCCATGCTGTTCTTCCAAAAACTCATAAAAAATGGAACAGGTTTAACTCTTAACTCTTAACTCTTAATTCTTAACTCTTAAATAGTCTCCTTCCTGCGCCAAGCGATTGCCCTCCACGACGATCAGGGCATCGGGAGGAAAGTCGGCCGCGATTTCCGCCACCTCCCCGGAGATTCGAACGATCGCCACCTCCGCTTTTTGCGCCTGGCCGTCTTGGGCCAGCGTCACGCGGTTGCCGTTCTGTCCCACGTCGATCGCGGACAGCGGCAAAATGAAATGGGTGGGGTCCTGCGACACCTGGTCCAAATCCAGGAAGATATCCGCGACCGTGCCGAGGGCCAGGTGGGAACCGGCCTTGGGTTCGGCCTCCACCATGAAGCGTTTGGTGGCCTCGTCCGCGCGGGTGGAAATGGAGGTGACCCTCGCCTCGAAGGAGGTGCCGGCGGAAGTCCGCAACTGGGCGACCATGCCAACGGCCAGAGAAGGAAGGGTTTCCTGGTCCACGAAAAACTGGGCCTTGGTCAAATCGGAACGGCTAAGGGTCATCAGCAGCTGCCCGGGCGAAACCGTGTCGCCGACCGAAAATAATTTGCGGGTAACGACGCCGGCAATGGGCGCGGGGATCCGGTAATTGCCCGAAAGGCTGTTCAACCCCACCAGGGAATTTTCGTATTGAAGCCGCGCGCTGTCCAGTTGGGCCTTGGCCGCCGCAACCTGCGAATCCAATTTGATCTTCAGGTTTTCAAATTGATTCTCGGCCTGGTCCTGGCCGAATCCGGCCTGGTCGACTTGATTGCCGGAATTCGCTTTCATGGACTCCAGATTCTGGCGCGCCATTTCATAGGCTTTTTGCAGGGCATCCAGGCCGGTCTGGTTTCCCAGGGCGACATTGGCCAGCAATTGCTGGGCTCCGTTGAGTTGGACAAGCGTGCCGTTGATTTGCGATTGAATCCCGGCGATGCCCGATTGCAGTCCGCTCAAAGACGCCCCTGTCGGGGAGCTTTGGGGCAAAAGCGAACCGGAGATGGTGTTGTCCAACAGGAGTTTGGTCGCATCCGCCAATGCCTTGACCTTCTCGGCCAGCAACAAAGTCTTTTGAACCTTGTCCGACGCATCCGAAAAACGCAATTCAAGGAATGCGGAATAAGCGCGTTTGGTTTCCTTGTATAAATACTGGGCGTCGATCAGCGTCTGAGAGCGCGTCGCCCCAAGGTAGTACGAATAGGGAACGACCACGGAATGGTCTTCGTCCAAACCAGTCAGATTGTTCACGTTCGTGATCAAGGTTTTGCATGTGTTGATCGCGGTCTCGGCGACAAGAGCCGCATTCGTCTCGGCATCCGCTTCGGACTGGGTGGCGGAGACGATTCGGTTCTCCAGGGCCAAGCGGGCTTGCTCGACCGCCAATGTGGCGGTGTTGAGGCTCGCCTCGGCGATGGACTGGGTGTTCCGATTCCCGGTCTGCGCTTGATTTTTCGAGATTTCCGCCTGCAAAAGGTCCCGCTGGGAGGATTCCAGGATATTCTGGTAGGAGGCCTGGGCCAATCGATAGGAAACCCCGGCTTGGTCCGAGGCAAGCTGCGCCTGGTTCACGGGCCCCGATTTGAGGGTGTTGCCGGAGGAATCGTCGATCACCAGCAACAGCGCACCCTCCGCAACCGAATCACCCAACAGGGCCCGAGCCTCCTGAACGGTGCCCGAGGACTTGGCCACAACCTTGGCCTCCTGCTGGGAAACGATCATGGCCGGAAAACTCAGGGTTTGCCGAACGCGCCGGCTTTGCGCCAAAGTTTGGGCGACCACGGGAATCCGCTTGATCTTGGGGATGGCGGGTTTGCTGGAAGCCACGGGGCGCGGAAACATAAGGAAAGCGATCACGACGATAAAAAAAATCGCAAAGCCGACCTTCCATTTTCGGCGCGAAAAAAGCTTAACGGTGGGAGCAGGCGCGTGTGTGTTCATAAGGCTCAAGGAGTTGGTTAACTTTTTTCATAAAAGCATGGCAGGCCTTTTTCTCGGAGTCGGAAAAATGGGTTTCAAGGAGGGCTCCGTTCTTCCGAAGCGCTTGAATCGCCTCGGCCACTTTCCGTTTGCCCGCCTCGGTGAGGGCGATCTGAACGGTGCGCCCATCGCCCTCGGTCTGCGAGGGCATTCGCGACACCAAGCCATCGCGCTCCAAAAGGTTGATCCGCTGGGTCAGGTTGGATTTGGAGCAATCAAGCGCCTGGAGGATTTGGGTCGGGGTCATGGCGGAATGCGCGGAAAGGACGTGGAGGATCTTGAAAGTGATGGAGGAAAGCCCCAAAGGCTTGAAAAATTCCTGGCACGCATACCCCTTCAGCCGCTCAGCGGTGACGACAATTTGCATAAAGAGGGAGTGGGGGCTCAAAACTTCCATGGGAAGGGAAAAAAGGGAAGGTTAGTTTATGGGTTAACTACATTTTTGTCAATTGGGACGCTCCGAATGGCGGAAAATGGACCAAATGTTGAGGCAATGCTAAAAAACCCTGCGATGCATGATCGCATCGCAGGGTTTTTGGAGAATGCTAGGGGTTTCCCAGCTCAACCTTTACGCTTCCTTCGACATTGAGATTGGTATTCGTCTTTAAGGAATCGCTCGAATCGGTCTCCTCTTCTTTCGTAGGCTTAGCGGGTTCCTTTTCACGGGGTGCGCGTTCGGGAGTAGGGGCTTCGGGCTCATCGCCAGCATCCTCGTTCAGGTCCACCTTGAGGTCGATCCGACCCTTCACAAGAAGTTTGGCTTCTTGGGCCATGCGCATGGATTGGGATGCGAGAACAAACGCCTCGTTGTACGCTTTTGCCTCGGCCTTCGCCTTCGCCTGCGCAAGTGTGGAATCCGATTGGGTGAGTTGGGCTTCGGCCTGAACGGTCGCATCCGCGCCAAGAGTGGCCTTCACACCCGCCACATATTTTTTGACCTCGGCGATTTTGTTTTCCGCGGCGCCAATGCGCCCCTCAGCGGCTGCCTGCACATCCGCGGAGGACTGGGCTCCAACTTTTTTTTCAGCCTCCTCGCGGGAATCCCCTGCAAGTTTGGCTTCCTCTGAAACTTTGACTTTAAGCTTTTCGATTTCAGGCTTTTCCGTGCCTTCGGCTGTTTTTTCGCTCAACTGGGTCAAAATGCGTTCATGGGCATTCAAGGAGGTTTCCAAATTGGCGGCAATATCCGCTGAAGCCTTGGCATCCGAGGCAGTCAACTTTTGGATAAGATCGCGCACACGCGAAATATGCTCAGAAAAATTCGCTTCGATCTTGGCTCGGGTGTCGGCATTGAGATCGCTGGTCACCACGAGATCCTCCGCTTCTTTCAAGCGTTCTTCGGCATGGGCTGTGTAGACACGAGCTTTTGCCTCATCCGAAAAGGAAATGGCCTCGCTCACCTTTTAATTCACATTCACTTTGACAGGATAGAGCATATCCCCCGGACGGCTCCCTTGGGCTGCAACGGAAGTTCCGCCAGCAAAAAAAATGAAAACGACTACGGAAATAAGAATATTCATAGAATGAATTAAAATATTAAAGCGAAAGGGGAACTATGCTATTTATTTTAAGTTAAAAAGGCATTCTTGAAAAGCCTTTCAGGGTCCTGGAAGGAGATATGCATTGAAGGAGATTGGAGAGATTGTCTTCTTCAATGGCAGGCCCACCAGGATTCGAACCCGGACAAACAGTTTTGGAGACTATTGTGCTACCATTACACCATGAGCCTATGCGTCTTTGAGTTGAAACCGACAACTGCTAGAATACGGTAAATTTTATTCCCTCAAAAGTCAAACCCATGTCGGCCAAACAATCCATCGCGCTCGCCTTGGCCGAGGTCGGCGCGGTCAAATTCGGTGAGTTCACGCTGAAGTCCGGCATGAAATCCCCCATTTACATCGACCTGCGCGTGCTTGTGTCCCACCCCCCATTGCTCAAGGAGATTGCCGATGTAATGGCAATTGTGGCCAAAGGGCTGAAATTCGATGTGATCGCCGGAATCCCCTACACCGCCTTGCCCATCGCCACCGCCATCTCCATCGCCACGAACTGGCCCATGGTCTATGCGCGAAAGGAGGTGAAGGATTATGGCACCAAACGCAAGTTGGAGGGAGCGTTCCAACCCGGCCAAACCGCGCTCATCATCGACGACCTGATCACCACCGGGGAAAGCAAATTCGAAACCATCCAACCCTTTCAGGAGGCGGGGCTCAAGGTGACCGACATCGTTGTGCTGGTGGACCGCGAGCAGGGCGGAGCCAAAATCTTGGCCGAAAAAGGGTATCGTTTGCACAGCGTCCTGGGCATCAACGAACTTTTGGACCTCTTG
Source organism: Candidatus Peregrinibacteria bacterium (assembly GCA_016220125.1). GTDB lineage: Bacteria > Patescibacteriota > Gracilibacteria > UM-FILTER-43-11 > UM-FILTER-43-11 > FEN-1329. Next base: position 3,046 of record JACRIF010000112.1, on the reverse strand, counting down.
AGGGAAGCCAATAAAATCGATGAGGCAAACTACGGCAACGCCAAAGCATTCATCGCAAATGCCCAGATGTAAAATGTGGTCGAATGATGGGAATGTAGCCCTAATAAGCTAACGAAGCTAAATCCTAATACTATTTATGTACCCCCAAGTCCTCCTCAGAAAAGACAGCGCCATCGACATCCTGAAAGGGCATCCCTGGATCTTCACCAAGGGCATCCAAGGCTCCCCGAAACTGGGGGACGGCGATTTGTGCGAGGTGCACACGGAAAACAAGTTTGTGGGCATCGGATATTGGGACACCAAGACGGATATCGCCGTCCGGATTCTGACCCGGACCCTTGAAACGATCGATGAATCATTTTTCCTGAAACGGTTCACCGCGCTCAAGGCCGAAAGGGAGCGGTTTGTGGAAAATACGAACGCTTACCGCATGGTGTTCGGCGAAAGCGATGGCATCCCGGGGCTGATCATCGACCGCTACGACCAGGTGTTGGTGGTGCAGTTCCACACGTGGGGAATCCGCCGGATGAAAACCGACATCCTGAATGCCATGGTGAAGGTGTTTTCACCGCAATGCGTGTACGAAAAATCCTCGGAGAGCACCCAAAAAAAAGAGGGGTTCGAGGTGGGCGAAAAACTCATCTACGGCGAGGCCACCGAAGAAGTGGAAATCGTGGAAAACGGATTCAAGTTTTTGGTGAACATTCCGAAGGGCCAAAAAACCGGATTTTTCCTCGACCAGCGCCAAAACCGCCACAGCGTGATCCGGTTTGTGAGGGGGTTGAACGTGCTGAACAGCTTCGCCTATACCGGGGGCTTTTCCGTCTACGCCGCGAGCGTGGCGAAAAAAGTGACCACGCTCGACATCTCGAAAGGGGCTGTCGAAGCCGCCATCAAAAATTTCGAAATCAACGGTTTCGACCCGAAACGCCACGAATTCGTAGCGGAGGACGCCTTCGAATACCTGAAAAGGATCAAGCCCGGGCAGTTCGATTGCATCCTGCTCGATCCCCCCTCGTTTGCCCACCGAAAACTTCATGTCCCCAACGCCATCAAGGCTTATATTGGTATAAACACGGCCGCCCTGAAGGCGTTGCCCAAGGGCGGAATCCTGATCAGCTCGTCGTGCACCGCGCACATCGATGAGCCGACCTTCATCAAAATTCTGCACGAAAGCGCCTCGCACGCCCGTTGCGGGCTTAAGGTGCTTCACAGCGCCCTGCAACCCCCCGACCACCCCTACAACCTGTTTTTTCCGGAGGGTCGTTATCTGAAATTCTTTGTGTTGCTCAAAGATTAACGTGAAGTTATGGCATTCGAGGATTCATCATACGAAGGCCGGACCTTTGAAGGCATCCATTGCGTTAAGCAAGACCTGCGGGATCGGGAATTTTCAAATTGCGCCTTCAAAAAATGTGATTTCAGCCAATCGGATTTTTCGGGGACCAAGTTTTTGGATTGCTCCTTCGACAATTGCGACTTGACCCGAGTCAAAGTGGCGAATGGCTCATTCCAAGACATAAAATTCGAAGGCTGCAAATTGATGGGGATCACTTTTTCGAACCTGAAATCCAAATTGCTGTCCTGGCAATTCAGAAACTGTCTCATTGAATTGTGCGCATTCACCGCGCTGGAGATGAAATTCACAAAATTCAACGATTGCGTCCTGCGCGAAACCGATTTCATGAATCTTGACCTATCCGAATCCAACTTTAGTGGCTCCGATCTGCAGGGAAGTCGCTTCAAGAATGTGAAACTGGCCAGGGCGAATTTCGTGGGAGCGAAAAACTATTGGATCGATCCGACGCAAAACCAGGTGAAAGGAGCCAAATTTTCAATCCCTGAGGTTTTATCCCTGCTTTTGCCTTTTGGGATCGAAATTGAATAAAGTGGAATAGTCGTGAAGGGATCCCCTGTTTCAAACTCCAGTGCCATGCAGTGGGAACTTCGCACGATAGGATATGCGAAAGCCATGGCCTTTTTCAGGGTTTATCCATTAGGTTTTATAGAGTTTTCCTAACAAATATGCGATAATCCTGCCTGCTGAATTTTATCCGTTAATGATTCAAAACATGAAAAACGTAAAAACCGTTTTTGCGGTCGCTGTTCTTTCAATCGCCTCGGTGTTTTTGGTTGCGTGCGCACCTTTGGACGGAAGCGAATCGGCCAACCAGCCAGCGAATGGCAATGGGCAAGAGGCCTCAACCACCGAGCCATCGGCCGATTCTGGCGTTAACCGCGAAATAGCCGACATGCGGAAAGACGAAAAAAACTACAATTGGGTCATCATCGTAAAGGATTCGGCCACGGTCGCCAGCCCTGTTGAAACCACGGTGGAAATGGACCTGACGGCAACCAACGCCTCGGGTGGAATCGAGGGGAAATATTCGGGCACCATGACCACAAGCTCCGTAAGCAAAAACTCGGCCTATGCGGCCACAGCGACCTCGGATAAAAAGACGGGGACCGTAAACTTCTCCATTGGCCCGGTCTTGGCCCCTTTGGTGGATGAAAACGCTGAAGACGATCGGTTGGCCCCCTTGGTCCCGGATGAACCTGGGGATGGCCGGCTCGCCCCGCTGGTCCCGAACGACAAAGAGGCCTTGGCGCCGTTGGTCGGGCCGGAGAACGAACCGGATTATGAGGGGGATGGGACTTTGGCGATTTCCAATCCGACTGGAACGACTCAAATCCAAGGTTTAGGGGTGGCGGCGCAGAAGCAACACACCAGCGCCTCAAGTTTCCCCGTTCATTTCTCGATCAAGGGGGCGAATGTCCGAATGACGATGACCACCCCCCAAGGAGACCTCTACTTCGATGGCTTTATCCGAGGGGAGGGTAAATAACAAAAAAACGATTTCAGATACCAAAAAAGCCGATGGAAGCAAAGCCCACGGCTTTTTTTGGGCACAAAAAATCCCGCTTGTGCGGGACGTTTTGTCGGGCCTCGATGGGTCCGGTCTGTGCGAGCGCATTTACAACGCGCCGAGAGTCCGGTCGAGGCGGGACTGCCCCGGGTGGCTGGGCCGGTGCGATTCTAAGCTGT
>JACRIF010000110.1 GCA_016220125.1 Candidatus Peregrinibacteria bacterium | reverse complement strand
GAGCACGGCCACGATTTTCCAGAGGGTGTCGAGAATAGGTTTCGCCCACGCCACCAACTCCAGTTTTGAGGTGATCGCCTGGCCTTCCCGCCGAATCCATTCCAGCAGGTAAAGCGCGGCGGCGATTCCGAAGATCACGGTGCTGGCCGAGGCCCAAGTGCTGTGGAGCTCCACCACACCCCTCCATTGCCCTTCGAACAAATCCTCGATCATTTCGCCCGTTTGGAGTGCGATGAACGCTGTGAGCGTTCCGAAGATGACCAGAATCGCCTTGGTGCGGAACCACGACGCATTGGCCCTGAGTTTTTTGGACGGCACCAGCTCGAACAGCGCGTAGGTGCAGAGCAAGGCGATGGGAAAATGGACGAAAATCGGGTGGAGGTTCATAACGGCTTATTTACGATGCCCGACCATTATACCCCTCTTTTGGTGAACTTATTGAAGAATAGTCCGTAAGTGCCCAAGTCCGTAAGCGCCAATGATAAATCGTATTATGTAGGCGCTCGATCTCCTAAAAAGCTAATGAAGCTAACACGCTGGCACCCTATTTTGAAAACAGTTTCAAATATTTCCCATAACCCTCTTTTTCCAATGCCTCTTTGGGGATGAACCGCAGGGCCGCGGAATTGATGCAATAGCGCAGGCCGGTCGGCCCGGGCCCGTCGGGGAACACATGGCCCAGATGCGAATCCGCTTTCGCGCTTTTGACCTCGGTCCGCGACATGAAGAGGCTTTCATCCGATTTTTCAGTGATATTTTTCGCCTCCAGTGGTTTTGTGAAACTGGGCCAGCCGGTTCCGGAATCGAATTTGTCGATGGAGCTGAACAACGGTTCGCCAGACACCACATCCACATAAATGCCCTCTTTTTTATTGCTCCAGAATTCGTTGTGGAACGCGGGTTCGGTTCCGCATTCCTGGGTGATGTGGAATTGGATGGGGGTCAGTTTTTTCAGCGCGTCCTCCGGATTGTATTTTGACATGGGATTCGGGGTTATCGGAATACGGCTCGATTATAGTTTGCGGTTCCAGGCCTTCGCGAGAAACGCGTCTCGCCCCGACCCTTCGTGGTACAGGTTGTAGTGCACAGGCCTTTTCTGGTAGTAGCGCTGATGCTCCTCCTCCGCGGGGAAGAAATTGCGGTACGGAATGATTAGGGTGGCGATGGGGGAGTCGAATCGCCCGGAGCGATCGAGCGCCTCTTTCGAGGCCTCCGCCTTTTTGCGTTGCTCCTCATCGTGGAAATAGACCGTGGTCCGGTACTGGTCGCCCCGGTCCGCGAATTGGCCCCCCGCATCCGTGGGGTCGATGTTGTGCCAGAAAATGCCGAGCAGGGTTTCGTACGGGGTCAACGCCGGGTCGAACGTGATTTGAATCGCTTCCCGGTGGCCTGTTTTTCCCGTGCAGACCTGGTCGTAGGTTGGATTTTCCACGGCTCCGCCGGAATAGCCCACCACGGCATCCTTCACGCCTTTTTGGATGCGGAAAACAGGCTCCATGCACCAGAAGCAGCCCCCTGCGAAGGTGGCCTTTTCCAGATTGCCCTCCTTGATTTTGTTGGTATTCATAGGGGTGTCGCCCACGTTAGGATTTCCAAATTGCGCATCGCATGGACAGCGAGGCCGCGAACATTTCCTCGTTAAAAAAGGCGGGCCTGTCGTTTCCGGCCGCGCCCATCGCATAGAGCAGGGGCAGATAATGCTCATTGGTCGGATGGGCCAGCTTCGCCTGCGGATGCTTTTCGTAGTCGATCAGCGCCTGGTGGTTTCCGATGGAAAGATTGTCCCTCACAAAATGATCGAACTGCAACGCCCATTCGAATGGCTCGCCTTCCCATTCCATTCGCATCAAATTGTGCACGCAGTTTCCGCTGCCGATGATCAGCACACCCTCGTCACGCAACGAGGCCAATTCTTTCCCAATATTATAGTGGGCCTCCGGTGGCAAATTGGCGCTCAGGCTCATCTGCACCACGGGAATGTCGGCCTTGGGGAACAGTACCCTCAGGGGAACCCACGACCCGTGGTCGAGACCCCATTCCAAGTCCAAATCCACCGGCGCGTCCTTGACTATTTTTTTGATTTTTTTCGCCAACTCCAATGACCCTTTCGCCGGATACCGGATGGCGTACAGCTCTTTCGGGAAATTGTAAAAATCGTGGATGGTTTTGGGTTTGGCCATTGCGGTCGCGGCCTCTCCTTCCGTCACCCAATGGGCCGACACGCATAGGATCAGCTTGGGTTTGGGCAGGGTCTTGGCGATGCGCCTCCACCCCTCCACAAAACTATTCTCCTCCACCGCGTTCATCGGGGAGCCGTGTCCGATGAACAGCACCGGCATTTTTGGGTTTGGGACCATGCGGATTGTTTATTGAATGGATTTGTCGCCATCATTGAATTTGGCGGCGCTATGCGATCCGTCGCAGAAGGGCTTGTTTCCGGATTGGCCGCAACGGCACAGGGTGACCCGGTTGCGGACTTCGTATTCAAACCCATCCGCGGAAACGATGGGGATGCCGCCCTTGACCCACAAGGGCCCGCTCGATTTTCTTTGCGGATCCTCCACGATTCCGATGGAAGGCTCCAACAGGGGTTCGATCGGCTTCCCCGTTTTTTTATCCATGGCGACCAACCGTCCCGAGGGGCATTCAGCGCATTCCCGAATCAGCAATTCCTTCGCCTTGGGGTCGTCGGACTCCTCTACGAGTTTCCAGGAGCCTCCTCCGCGATGGCAGAAACGCGCGCTTGAGCAGAGGTCTTGCGCGTCGGTCATGTCGACCCCCGGCCCCACATAGGTTTCGCATTGTTTCGCGTAGGGTTCCCGGCTCGCGGTTTCGGCGCCGTCAAAGCCCACCCTCAAATGCGACCCGTCGCAATACGGCTTGTTTCCCGAATGGCCGCATCGGCAAAGCCGGACGCTTTTTTGCTCCTTGTATTTTTCGCCCTCGGTCCACTTCACCGGGTCCTTCTCCTTTTGGCAATCGATGACCTCCTTGCCCAAAGGCACGTTCCCTGTGACCACATAAGGGCCGTTTCGGGTGATTTCGATTTTCCCTTTTTGGACGGGTTTCCCCATTTTCTTTTCCATAGGATTTTGTTTATCAAAAAGCCATCTTAATTTTATTTTAACTTATTTCCATAATCGGAAGAAGCCGTCTTTTTACCTTTTTTAAAAATCGTGTTAAGCTTTTTTTGGAAACCAAATAAAATTGCGACGATGGCCACAAAAATTGATGGATTTCGGATTCCTCGAAGACGCGAGTTTGGCGGTTTCGGCATTCGGATCAAGATATTCTTCGGTTATTTTCTGGTGTCCGTTTTTACCCTGTTGATCGGATTTGTCGGATATCGAATGGCGCAAGCCATGGAAACCCATTGGACCGATTTGTCCGAAAAAACGCTTCCGATGCGCCAGACCCTGGAAACCATGCGGCTTGAGGAAGCCTCCCTTTTCGGTGTTTTCTACGAGATTGCCCTGGTGTATCAGACCGAGGAGGCCTCCCCAGGCAGGGATGCCAAGATCGCGTATGAGAAGGGGGAGATCGAAGAAGCGGAACAGGCTTTCAAAAAAGCCTACGACGATTATCAATCCCTTGTGAACGCTTATTTCCCCCACGAATTGAATTCCTTGTCCCAACTCACCGAGGGGAAAGAAGCCATCCTCAGATCTGCCACCGACTTTTTTGCTTTTATTGAAAATCCGACAGATCCGTCCCGCCTCCCGAAAACCCTCGAGGCGGTTGAGGAGGCCGATAGTCATTTTAGAGAAACGGTTGCCGAAATCCTCGCAGGCGAAGATGAGGAGTTTCGTACTTTAGCTGGAACCATTGAGGGTTTGTCCCATCAAACCATTTCACTGCTGTGGCGCATGAGCTTGTGGGTTTTTTTGGTGTCCATCTTATTCGGCCTTATTTTATCGCGCGCGATTGTCCGGCCCATTGCCGCGGTGCACTCGGCTGCTCTGGCGATCGCGGATGGAGACTTGAAAAAGCGGGCCATGGTGCTTTCCGATGATGAAATCGGCGAAATGGCGCACAGCTTCAATGCCATGGCCGAAAAATTAAGCTCGTCCAACGCCACCCTTGAAAGGCGGGTGGAGGCGAGAACCGCCGAGCTCCGGCATTCGAAAGAGGGGCTGGAGCGGGCAAACCTGAAGCTCAAGGAGGCGGTTGGTTTGGTCACCCAGGAGAAGGCCAAAGCCGAATCGTTCTTGTCGAGCATCGGTGAGGGGGTTTTGGCCTTGGATCGCGAGGGGCATATCCTGATGGTCAATGCGGAGGCCGAGCGGATGCTCGGGGTGGCCTTCTCCGATGTGAGGGGCAAGTCTTTTGGGGATTACATCCATTTCCTGGGCAACGAGGGGCAGGTGATCGGGCTCAATACCCCTCCCATGAGCCAAGTCAGAACCGAAAAGAAACGCATTTTCACGGTGAGCTATTTTGCGCACAAGGACGAAGGCAAAACCGCTTTCTCCACCACGTTTTCGCCCATCCTGGTCGGCGGGAAATTTTTCGGCACCATCATCACCTTCCGGGATGTGACCCAGGACGAGGCGTTCAGCAAGGCGAAAAGCGATTTCATTTCGTTGGCCTCGCATCAGCTCCGCACTCCGCTGACCGGCATCAAGTGGATCCTTCAGGAGGCGACCCAAATGAAGGACATCAAGGAGTGGAAGAGGGAATACCTGAAGGACGCCGTCACCTCGACCCAACGCATGATCGCCCTGGTGCACAACCTTTTGAACGTGTCGAGGCTTGAAACCGGCTCGATCGCCATTCATCCCGCCCCCTTTGACATGGGCGATTTCGTCGACCATTTCGTGCGACACGAAGCCCAGATGGCCGCGAATGAAAGACAGCAAACGCTGCACTTCAGGAAACCCACCACAAAAATCATGATCGATGCGGATCGCAGTCTTTTCCAACAGACACTTTCCAATCTGGTATCCAATTCCATCCGTTATTCGCCCCCCAACACCGCAATCGACATCCGGCTTTCAAAAAAGGGGAAATCCGTCGAATTGGCTGTTTCGGATCATGGGATTGGCATCGCGAGAAAGGACCAGAAGCATCTTTTCGATAAATTTTTCCGCACCAAGGATGGCGCCAAATATTCCACCACAGGCTCCGGCCTCGGGCTTTATATCGTTCGGCATATCCTCAATGCCATGAAGGGGGAAATCCATTGCAACTCCACTGTGGGCAAGGGGACCACCTTCACCGTCTCCCTGCCACTCAAATCCACCCTCAAGCGAATCAAGGGGGATGAATTGTTCGCCCATATTATCAGCTAATTCCAAAATCCATGTCCCATTCCCTGAAGCGAATTCTGATCGTCGAGGACGACCCTTTCATCCTGAAGATCCTCAACCGCAATCTTAAATCCGAGTTTGAGATCGACAGCGCGGTCACGGGCGTGGAGGCCCTTCAGAAAATCCATAAGGGCGATTATTCGCTGATCCTATTGGATCTGGTCATGCCCGAAATGGGGGGCTTCGAGGTCTTGGAGCAATTGCAACAAGAGAAGATCAAGATCCCCATTGTGGTTTTCAGCAATTTGGCACAGGACGAGGAGAAGGAGCGCGCCTTGGCATTGGGGGCCAAAGCCTATTTTGTGAAATCCGACACGGACATCGATCAGGTGGCGGAATTGATCAGGAGGGGCATTGCAAACAAATTGTAATCGATTGCCTTCACCTCTGAAAAAGGGCCGCCAGCAAGGCGGCCCTTTTTCAGTTTGAGCGGTTTGCTATTTGGACTTCTTTTCTTTTTTGACGCTGGTTTTTTTGGGAGCCTTCTTCGGCTTTTCGGCGGAGATCGCCTTCACCGCCTCTTTGATGATCTCCTGCGCGGATTCCTTTTTCACAGCCTCCTTCATGGGCTCCTTTTTCTTTTCCTGGCCCAAGGCCTCAATCAATTTGAGCATCCGCTCGAGTTTCGCATTCATCTTTTCCAGTTGCTCGACCGTGCGATCGGGTTTTCGGGGTTCGAAACCCTCATTTTTTTTGGCGAATTTGTCATGGTTCTTGGGCGCGAAACTGTCGCCCTTGGCGATGGAGAAACACTCGCTGCACAGCACAGGCTTCTCGCCGTTGGGTCTGAAAGGCACTTGGCAAGGCTTGCCGCAGTCGCTGCAGGTGGCGTCGAATTTCGGTTTTTCCTCGT
>JACRIF010000108.1 GCA_016220125.1 Candidatus Peregrinibacteria bacterium | reverse complement strand
TATCATAGGCCGCCAGCAGGGGGTTTCCTTTGAAAGAGTGGATGAAATCCGCAAGGCGAAATCCGAAATAGTTGTCGCCTGCGATGAGCAAAAGATCCTCGTCGATTTTTTCCTCTTTTATGACCAGGGCCGTGGCCCCGAGCGCCCCTTTTTTGCCTTCGTTGGCCTTCGAATCCTCAACGAAAATGCGGATAGCCCGATTCGGATACAGTTGTTTCCACGCTTTGAAATCTTCCTCGAAAACCGCGTTGGTGCAAATGAGGATCTCGATAGTCGTCGGCAGTCCGTCCACGATATGCGAAAGGATCGGCCTGTCCTTCAGGTGCAACAGCGGCTTGGCCTTGTTTTCGGAAAGGGGCCAGAGGCGGGTGGCGTAGCCTCCGGCGAGAATCACACACTTCATAATTCCAGATTGATTACAAATGGATGACAAATCGATTACAGATGGATTTTCTACGTCAATCGGTCGTCCATTTGTAGTCCATTTGTCATCGGGGGGGTATTGGGGGCGGGTTCACCAGATGTTTCCCCACCATTCCTTTTTCGCATGCGCTTTCAAAAACGGTTGCCCTTCGATCTCCTCCAGGGTTTGGTGGCCTTGGAACAGGCCCAAAAGTTCGGGGGGCATGAGGTACAGCAAATTGTTTTGCAGGGAATAGTTGATCAGGTTGAGCGATTGCTCCAAATGGTCCGCCTGCAAAATGTGGTCGATGCGGAAAGTCGAAATCGTGCGCTCGAACACATCCATTTTGCCAACCACGGGAATCCCTGCGATATGCGACTTTCCGCTACCGGTCGCATCAATGATGGCCACGGGTTTGATATGCGATTTCGTTTCGATCAGCCGTGTGATGATCGCCTCGGCGGGACGGTTTGCGCCGATCACCAGGGTGCGGTAAACGCCGATTTCCCGATCCCAGCTTTTTTTCAGGATCCACCGGAACACTCGATGCCATGCGTACACGAAAGTGAACGTCAGCAAAAAAATATAGACGAGCATGAGGCGCGAGAAAAAATTGCGGTAGGCGAAGTAGTAAAGCACCATGAACACGGCCACGTTTTCAATGGCCACGAAGGCGATGCGTTGCACATGGCGCAGGGTGTGCACTTGCTGGGCCAGTTTGTAGGTGCGCGCGAAGAACATGAACACCAATGTGATGGGCATGGTCGCGATCGCGATGGTCATATAGCGGTCGAACGGGAAATCCGTAGAGAATAGAAATCCAACCCTCAGGAAATAGGCGGTGGCAAAGGCAGCCAGAATCAAAAATCCGTCCACGGCGATCTGCATGATTTTCAATCGGACCAAGTCTCGGTTCATGGGATTGGAATTACGGGAACAGTTGTACCATAAAATCATGACCAGAGGAAACAGCCGTTCCAAGACCACCCCGGTCGCCTTAGGCGACCACCCCTCCTTCTCAAGGAGGGGAAACTTTGGGGTTTCAATTTTATGGCAAAAACACACCCTCGCCCAGACATGGGAGGGGGCCGACTCCGCACGCGCTTTCGCTGCGGAGACAGGGTGAGGGCTGGTCCTCATGCTCCCATTCCCCTCAATCGCGCGATCCGATCCGCGATGGGCGGATGGGTGGAGAAAAGGCTGTTAAGCCACGACATTCCCTGCTCGTTTCGCAGGGGGTTTTCGATGTAGAGGTGCGCGGTGGCCTTGTTGGCGGCCTCCAAGGGTTCCCGATCCATGGAAATTTTCTCCAACGCTTTTGCCAAGCCCTCGGGGTGACGAGTCATCAGCGAGCCGCTGGCATCGGCCAGGTACTCCCGCTCGCGCGAGATGGCGAGGCTCATGAGTTTGGCGATGATCGGGCTCAGCAGGGCCAGCACGATGCCGATCAAAATGAAAACGGCATTTCCCTTGCTACGGGAACGACTGCGACGGGAATAGAAAATCGAGCGCAGGAAAATATCGGAAACCAAGGCAATCAGCCCCACCAGCGCCACGATCAGGCATTGTAGACGGATGTCGTAGTTTTGGATGTGCGACAGCTCATGGGCCAGCACCCCCTCCAGTTCCAGTTTGTCCAATTTCTCCACTAGGCCCCGTGTCACGGTGATGGCCGCGGTTTGGGGGTTCCGGCCCGTGGCGAAGGCATTGAGCGCCGTGTCCTCGATCAAATAAATTTTGGGCGTTGGCAACCCCGTGGCAATCGAAAGGTTTTCAACCAAGTTGAACAGTTCCGGACATTCCCTTTTTTCCAGGGGCTTGGCTTGCGAGATGGCCAAGGTCAGGCTTGCGGAGGCGAAATAGCTGATGGTCGCGTACACGATGGCCACAATCCCGAAAACACCCATCAGCCCAAGGGCTTCCTCCTCGGTCTGGGTATAGGCTCTGCCGAACACATACCCCAACCCCACCACAAAGGCGACGAACAGGATCAGCAGAAACCAGGTGTTCCGTTTGTTGGCCGCGATTTGGTTGTACATACCGCTAGCTTGTTAGCTTCATTAGCTTGTTAGGAAGGCCAATCATTGTTTCAGCACTTAGTTTCAGCACTTAAGCACTTACGGACTTAAGCACTAAGGAGTTAATAGCTGTACTGGTTATCCGCTTTTTGGTAGATCGTGTAAATCAGGTAGGCCATTTCCGCCCGCGATAGTTTTTGCGCGGGGTCGTACAAGCCATAGGGGATGAGACCGAGCTCGAACCCTTTGTTCATGTATTTTTTGAACCAGGGGTCAGTCTCGCCTTTCCAAAGCGGAATCTCATAGACGCTCACAATCAGTTTCAACGCTTCGACCAGGGTGATGGGCTGGACGGGGCGGAAGGTTTTGTCGCCGTATCCCTGAAGGAATTTTTTCTCCAATGCGTAGCGAGCGTAAGGGGCGTAGGGGCTGGAGGCCTTGAGGTCTTTGAAGGCGGGTTTCGCCTTGGATGTGAGGGTCGAGAAGTCAATGGCTTTCCCGGAATTCTTCTCGGTTTCAAGTTTGCTTTTGCTGTCCAGCACCAGCTTCAATGCCTCGGCGCGTCCCATGGGCGCCTCGGGCCGGAAACGGCCCTCGGAATCCGCGGAAAGAATTCCCTTGTCCGCCAACGCCCCGATGGCCAGCGCATAGGGATGAAATTGGATGTCGGTGAAGGTGGAGCCTAGGCTGCCGTACGCATGCAAGGAGCTGGCTTTGGCGGTGCTTCCCCGGAAGTCGAACGAGTCCAGCATGGACCGGATGGCGGGCAGGTTCTGGTCGAAATGGTCCGCCAAATCGTCATACTCGATGAAAAATTGGTTGTCCTTGTCGTTCAGGGTGAGGGTCAGGTGTTTTTTGATCTCCTGGTATTGGTTGCCCTCATACTCGTAAATGTACAGGATGCCTTCCAATCCGCCGAGCACCACCTGATCGTTTTTGTACGAGAGTTTTTGGTCTCCCAGGTTTTTGGTTCTCTCATCCAGCAATTCCTTGGCCGAAAGGGATCGATCCTCTTTGGGGGTCGGTCCGTAGTAGATCGAAAAGCTGCCCTCGTAGTTTCCTTTTTGCACCGCCTCGGCCAACAGGTCGGAAGGGTCCTTGCTCGCGTTTTTTTGGATCTTCCAGCCGTCGGGCGTCGTGATCGAAAAGGGGGGTTCCTCAAAACGAAGCGTCTGGCTGAGGACAGGGTCTTTGACGGGTTTTCGGGAGAATCGGAAGGAGTCGATCACCGGCTGGACGGCCTTTTCCTGTTTGGCCACATCGTTCAAGTCGATCGAGAAGCCCACACTGACCAGCGTCGATCCGTAGGGAATGTAAAAAATAGTGTTCCGGCTCGAATAATTGGTGAACGTGGTCTTCACCGCGCTTTGGCCGGCGTAGGTCGTTTTCTCCTTTTTCAGGTCGGGATAGCTTTTTTTCAGCTTCTCGATTTCCTCATTGAGCTTGGTCAGGTAGCCCTCGTCAATGCCGTATTGGTACGGGGTCATGATCACGCTCACGGAAACGGGGTTCGAGAGGTTTTTTTGCGAAGCCCTGAAGTTGTCCTCGTTGATTTCGTCGAATTTCCAGCCTTGGGGCAGGGTGAGTTCGGCAAAGGGGGGCCGGTCTTGGGTGTAGGTCAGTGTTTGATTCGCGTTCGAAAGCCGTACCAGCTCGCGGGTCAGCAGTGTGTTCGCCTGGGCGAGCGGGGTTGGGGTGGCGGTCCTGTTGTGCTCAATCCAAGGGCGCGCGTCTCGCAAATCCAAAAAATAGCCCACGTTCTCCGAATACGAACGGATGTAGGTGGGAATGCCGATGTAGTTGCCGTTGGCGTCGAGCACGGTGCCACCCGAGCTGCCATGGTCGAAGTCGGTATCGGTCTTGAAATAATGGAATCCGTTGTTGGTTTCCGATCCGCTGATCTGCCCTTGGCTCAACGTGATGGTCTCGCCTCCGCTGGCGGGGTAGCCCATGATCTGGATCTTGTCCTGTTCCTTGGGCGCCGAACTGTTTTTGGGATTGAGCGTTTTCAAGCCCGAAACGGAGTTTCCGAACACATCGAGATCGTTGATCTTCAGCAGGGCGATGTCCAAATCCTTGTCCAACGCCACCAGACTGGCCGTGAAAGTGCACACAGGCTCCTCTTTCGCATCAAACGTGATGCAGACTTCAAACGCGTCCAGCGGTTTGATGTCCGTTTCGTCAAAAACCACGTGGTGGTTGGTCACGACCAATCCGTCCGGCGTGATCACGGTTCCCGATCCGCTGCCATAGGCCAGCACATTGTCCGTGAGCAATTTTTTGTAGCTCGTCACCCGGACCGTCGGGCTCATGGTTGAAAAATCCCGATCCGCCGCCAGCGAAGCGGGGGCGAACGAGAGGAGGAAAAGGACGATTAGGGCGATTTTTTTGGTCATTTTTTTGTGGTTGTGAATGATTGTGATTCAATAGTAAACAATTTAGCTGAAATTCAGAGGGGATTATATTGACAAAATGATAAAAATAATGCATAATATACGCCTTTAATATTACACCTATGTCATTTTCACCTAAAAATTTAAGGGATTATAGGCAATCCCTTGCCGATGAGTGCATCGATCGGGCGGACAGGGTTCGGTCAACGGACGGCCAAACCGAAATCAATTTGGACGAGCATCAGTCCGAGGCCATGGAAAAAACGGTGTACGCCTTGGGGAAAAATCAGGATAAGTTCTCTATTGTTCACCCGTGCGGATCTGGAAAGACGGTTCTTGAGGCAACCCTGCTCCAAGCCTCGCAGGCGGCTAAGATGAAGTTGGGCGAACCGTTCAAAAATACCCAGGATCTGTTGTTGACCGTGGAGCGATCCATTGTCGAGAACGTTCGCGACCATATCAAAACTTTTGGCTTGGATGCCGGCATCTGGAGCATGGGCGAAAAAACGCTGGATCGTCCGATCCTTGTCACCAATATCCAGGCGTTGCAGGTGAACCAGAAAAATCTCAAAAAACATTTGGATCCCAAAAAAGTGAATCTGATTTTGGGTGACGAGTCCGACAAGTTCCTGACTCAAAAACGTCAGGCTCTTTTAGATCTTTTTCCCTATGCCCAGCGCATCGGCTTCACCGCCACGCCCGAATGGCCGGATGGTCGTCATCTGTCGGAAGCATGGGGCGACATCATCCATGAGCTTTCGCTCAGGGAGGGCATCAAGACCGGGATCGTGACCCCGCCCCTGTTCACCCTGTACCAGGCGGATTTCAATTCCGACGAGGTCGAGATGCAAGGAGGCGACTATGAGAAGAAATCGTTGGAGGCCGCTTTGAAAGCAGTCGAGATTGAGTTGGCCATTCCCGAGGTCTACAAATCCGTGGTCCCCGAGGGTCAGCGGAAGCAGTGGCCAACGTTGGTGTATGTGCCCAGCATCGGAACCGTGGAACGCACGGTTGAGGCGTTGAAAAAGGAATTTCCGGAGCTGGTGGTCACTTCATGGACGGGCGATATGGCCGACGGTCGTTTGAAGCAGGAGATCCAAGATTTCCAGAATGGGAAAATCGACCTGTTGGTGTTGTGCGAAATGGGTGGCCGGGGTCTCAATTTGCCCCGTGCCCGTCTGCTTATCGATGCCTACCCCACCACGTCGGCCAACAAGCTGGAGCAGCGCCATGCCCGCGTCCTGCGCAAGGTCCGCGCCGATTCCAATCTGAGCCAAGATTTCCGCAAGCCGTTTGCGCACGTTGCTCAAGTTTTGCCGAAATCCAACGCATTCCGCCCCGTCACCCTTTTGGACATTCTCGATTGCGTAGATGCCTATAAGCCTGATCGTGTCCTGGATTTCCAGGGAGGAGGCGACAATGGTGGCGATGTGGGCCGCTCGATGCAGGAAGAGGTGAATCAGATCGTGGGACATATCAGGAAGAATCCAAAACTGACCGCTAAGCTGACGTTGCTGGAAAATGTGGATATCCTTCGCGAGATTCGGTTACTGGACGACATTCCGATGGAGGATGAGGAGGGCTTCATTTACACCGAGAAATAATCCATGATCAAGCGCGCCACCGTCACAACATGGGCTGAATGGTTTGAAAAACACGAAGGGGTGCGGATTTCGAATTTCACTATTCGTACAAAGCTCAAAGAGACGGGGAGGGTCGGTGAAACGGCCAGAAACAAAATTGGTCGCTTGCTCAGGAATGCTTATTTCTCGGAGCAGGATGTCCGCGCGTCCTGCGCCGACCTCCTCCGCCCTCTGCCCCAGGCGGATGAGAATGGCTTCTTTGTTCTTGGGGGGGTGCGCCATGGATCGGTGGGATGTTGGTCCCTCGATCTGGGGATCTCGGAAGCGGCCATTTCATCCCATCTGCGGTTCGTTTCCGTCCAACCGGTTAGGGGGAAGGATAGGAGTGGTAGGATTACCGACTTCTACCCCGAGCCTGCCGTCCGCTCCGCCTGCGCCGACCTCCTCCGCCCCCTGCCCCAGGCGGATGAATCTGGTTTTGTCATTCTTGACGGCGTCCGCCACGGGACGATAGCGAATTGGTTCCATGAGTTGGGGTTCTCGCAAAGGGCTGTGACTGGCCGTCTTATTTTTTCGTCCGTCACATCAGTTAGAGGGAAGGATAGGAGTGGTAGGATTACCGACTTCTACCCCGAGCCTGCCGTCCGCTCCGCCTGCGCTGACCTTTTTCAGGAAATGCCTCAGGTAGACGACAGCGGATTCCTGGTCCGGGATGGTGTTCGCCATGGCACCGCCTTCACTTGGTCGCGTGAATTGGGAATATCGCACAATACCATTGTCTCCCGTTTTCGCTCCACGCAGAAACAAACCGTAATAGGAAAAGGCTCTGATGGCAGACTCCGCGACTTCTACTCCGAGCCCGCCGTCCGCGAGGCCTGCGCAGATCTTTTAGCCAAGAAGAAAAAATGATCAAGCGCGCCACCTGCAAAACATGGGCCAAGTGGTTCGAGAAACACGAAGGAGTGCAAATTCATGGTGAGACAATCCGCAGAAGGCTGAATGAAGCGGGGGAAATCGGAGAGACAGCCAGGAACAGGGTGGGCCGCCTGCTCTGGAATGCCTATTTTACAGAGCAGGGGGTTCGCTATGCCTGCGCCGATCTCCTCGACCCCTCGCTCCTCGTCTGCGACCCCGGTGGATTCACCGAGATCGCCGGCATCCGCCACGGGACTGTGGGTGCACTCGCCCGCCTCCTGGGGATTTCCTCTGACTCCATCGCTTCCCGCCTCGCCTCCTCTGGCCTCGCGACAATCAAGGGCAAGGCTAATGGCGGCCAGTTAGTTGACCTCTGGCCCGAACCCTTGGTCCGGAAATTATGCACAGATCTCATCGGGAAGGTATGTTGCGATACCGATGGATTTGCGATCGTGTCGAATGTCCGTTATGCGACCAAAGCGACATTGCATCAAATGTGGGGGCTGTCACCCAATACGGTAAACTCTCGTATCGCCAAGTCGCACATTGAGCCGATATCGGGTAGGGATAGCCAAGGCAGGCCCTGCGACCTTTATCCCGAGCCTGCCGTCCGCGAGGCCTGTGCCAATTTGTTGGGAAAGCCAACCTGCGGATTGGATGGTTTTGTTGTTGTGGGTGGGGTACAGCATGGGACGGTGGCGGCTTTCGCTCGTTTTTTTGATATAG
>JACRIF010000107.1 GCA_016220125.1 Candidatus Peregrinibacteria bacterium | reverse complement strand
TTCTCGACTGGATGCTGCCCGGCATGGACGGCTTGCAAATCCTAGCCATGACCCGGCGCGAATTTCCCGACCGCGCCATCCTGATGCTCACGGCCAAGGACACGCTGGACGACAAAGTTTCGGGGCTCAATGTGGGTGCCGACGACTACCTTGTGAAACCATTCCAGCTCAAGGAAGTGCTCGCGCGGGTGCAGGCCATCCTGCGGCGGCGCACCAAAACCCAGCCCAAGCGCCTTATCCTAAAAGTCGCGGACCTTTCGCTCGATCCGCAAACCCAAATCGTGAAACGCGCGGGCAAGGAAATCCAACTGACCAAAAAACTGTTCCAGATTCTCGAATTTCTGATGCGCAACCCCGAACGCGTGATCCCCAAGACGGAGTTGGAGGAAAGCCTATGGGACGCCCAATCGGAGCTGTGGAGCGACGTGGTGCGATCGCATATCCAAAAACTCCGCGAAAAAGTGGACAAGGGATTCGACAAACCCTTGATCCAAACCGTCCATGGGATGGGGTATAAGATTTCCGCTGAAACGCACCCCTAACCCCCATTACCCCCCGATAACAAATTGACCACCAATGGACGGCCAATCGACGACGTAAATCTATTTGCAATCAATCTGTTTTCCATCGGTAGTCAATTTGGGATCAATCTGGCCTTATGAAGCACAACCTCTCCATCCGCTGGCGCCTTGCGTTCCAATTCTCGATCACGGTTCTCTTGATCCTGTGCATTTCGGGCGGGATGGTTTTTGTGCTGTTCATGCAAAAAGCCCAGGGAGACATCGACAACCTGCTCTTCATCCAATACAAAAACATCCAAAACAGCCTGGAGGAGCATGGCAACCACGCCAAAGACTCCGACCTTCAGGATGAAACCTTCCAGGAAATCAACGACCAAAAGCAAATCGACCTCGTTTCCGTGATCATCAACCGACAGGGCAAGATCATCCAGAAAACCTCCAAGGAGAAAATCGTGCTCCCGTGGACCCAAGGCTATTCCAATGGAATGGTGGACCGCCAACCCTACCGCTTTTACATGGACGAGGAATACGGCATGAAGGTGATCGTGGGAGAAAACCTCGAGCCGTACGAAAAAAACATCCGAAGCCTTTCCTATATTCTTCTCGCGGTTTTCGGAGCCATGTTCGCGCTGTCGTTCAGCCTGAGCGCCCTGTTCGCCAAACGCGCCCTGGCGCCCCTGCGGATCTTGCACGACAAGGTGCGCGGCATCCAACCCGACAACCTGCCCAACGCCTCGCTGGCCAGCGCCTACAAGCGGCAAGACGAAATCGGGCAGTTGGCCCTCACCTTCGATGAATTTTTGGCAAAGTTGAGCCAAGCGTTCGATCGCGAAAAACAATTCACCCAGGATGCCAGCCATGAGCTCCGCACGCCGCTCACAGTGATCAAAAGCTCACTGGAGCTCCTGTCGCTCAAACCCGAAAAACTGAACCAGGAGCAACTCAAAAAACTGGCGACCATGGAACGGTCCGTGGTCCAAATGGAAACCCTGGTGAACGACCTTCTTTTCCTATCCCGCGGAATGGGCCGTCCCCAAGAAAAGCAAACGTTGGCCGTGGGCGCCTTTCTGCAGAAATTCCTGGAGCCCTACCACACCATGGCCAAACAAAAAGACCTTCGATTCCGCGTCGAGATCCTGCATGACTTCAACCTGAGAACATCCCCGATGGCCTTGGAAAAAACCGTCGGGAACCTGATCAAGAACGCCCTCCATTTCACGGACAAGGGCACTGTGACCGTCACCGTGGACGCCCCCGCCATC
The DNA here is from genome assembly GCA_016220125.1 of Candidatus Peregrinibacteria bacterium. Lineage (GTDB taxonomy): Bacteria > Patescibacteriota > Gracilibacteria > UM-FILTER-43-11 > UM-FILTER-43-11 > FEN-1329. Next base: position 11,045 of record JACRIF010000107.1, on the reverse strand, counting down.
CGCGTTTCCGACACGGGGATCGGGATCGCGGAAAAGGACTTGGCCAACATCTTCAAACGCTTTTACCAAGCCGACACCTCCCGTGGCGAAAAGGCCAAAGGCTTTGGTCTCGGTTTGGCGATTTGCCACGACATCTGCGAACGGGAAGGGTGGAAAATATCCGCCGAAAGCCGCCTGGGCCAGGGAAGCATTTTCACCCTGAAAACCAAACCCTAAAATCACAAAAAAACGACAAGGCGATGACGAAAAAATCACACCTCATTTGATATCCTGGGGTTGCAAGGTCGAGCGAGGATCCCCTCCACCTTCGCACCCTTTATTTCCTAAAACCAAACCCTATGAAAACTGCCACCCAGCGCGGCATAGCGCTGGTCCGGGATTGGATTAGCATCACCCTTCAATTCGTGATCGTTCCCCCATCCCTATAAAGCCCCCTCAACCTTATCATTTCAAAAGAAAAAGCAGGCGTTGTGTCCTGCTTTTTCTTAATCAAAGAACTTTTGACAACAGTAAAATATTATGATAAATTATTAAACTTAATTATTCTCAGCGCTATGGAAAAAAACCCTGCCCCCCTTGCTATCTCGGGTGAGACCCTTGCCAAAAAACTGGAACAACTGCCCAATTTCAGCGACTCCGAAAAATTGGTTCTCAAACTGTTGGTCATCCAAAAAGTGCGAGGTGGCATCATTGCCAGATTGCATCCGTACGCATTGCAATACGCCCTGAAGGATGCCACGGATGATCGGGCAAAAATACTCTCAATCGATCCATCCCTCCTGAGCCAAGAGGAAAACCATACGACCCTGGCCATTGCCAATCAACTCGGCATCGACGCCCAACGATTCAAGGAGCTGATACAGTTTGTCATTGAAAACGAACAGACTTGGTAAGACCCGTTTTCATAGGGGGCATGCTTGAATTTTCCACCCCGGTCTAATGACCATGGCCATGCCCACCTTCGTGGGCCTTGGCTTTCGCAACGGTGTAAAGCCCATGGGAGTAAACCTGAAATCCCAACATTGCTTCGACGTACTCCCGGGCATCGTCCACACTTCCACTTTTAGCGGCGTGTTTTTTAAGGTGTACCATCTCGTCAAATCGTTTTTGGATTTCCTCATCAACAACTTTTTTCAACGAGGCGATCAACTCTTGCGGTGAACCCGTCTCAATGGCCTTTTCAGCCAAAGGAATGATGGGCCCGACACTCAACCCCGCGGGCTTTAGCCCCGTGAATGGCGCACCTTCTCCGGCTCGATGCAATCGAACCACCGTCTCGAAAAAATAAAGGTCTGCCACCTCTCTGGCAACACCACCAGCCTTCCGCGCCTCCATGGTTTTTTTGAACGCCTCAACGATTTCCCCCTCCCCCGACTTTTGGGCGTATGGCAGTATCAAATCCACGTTTCCGGCCTCAAGAGCCTTTCGAGCCATGGTCACAATGGGTCCGTCCAAGGTATCGCAATGTGGAGGCATAAATTCAATATTAAAAATAAGCCTTTAAAATTATACCACTCTTTAAAAAAGCCAACCTGGCCGTCTTTGATCTATGTTTTGGAGGTGCCGGTGGGGGTTTCTCACATTCTCACGCCCCTTCGACTTCGCTCAGGGTCGTTCCGAGGTCGAGCGCTCAAATAGTCGCTACCCGCCCCGATGGCCATCGGGGTTGGTCGCTCCTTTTTCGCGGCGAACCCAGGGGTTCTCCCTCCATCTCCGATCACTTTAAAATTGTTTTCCACCCGAATGGGTGCAAAACAATTTTGGAGGTGCCGGTGGGGGTCGAACCCACGCATGGCGGTTTTGCAGACCGCAGTGTTAGCCACTTCACCACGGCACCCCGAATAAGTTCGCCATCCATTTGTACCAAAAGCCACCCGATAAAGCAAATCCGCAATCGGTCCTGCATGGCCCCGGACTAATCCTCGTCCAAATTGCCAAACGGGTCGAGAATCTGGTTGATTTTGGCGCGCGTCTCAGCCTCTCGGCGAGCCAACAATTCTTGAAATCCCGTCTTGCCCGCCTCCACAATCGCCATCATCAGCCGATGAGCGATAATGACCACCTCCAATTGCTTGGCCAAGGCCAATTCGACAATCGTGCGAAGTTGGGCAAAATCCTCAAGCACCTTTTCCCGCAAAGGGCATGGGTCGATTTTTTCCTGCGCAATCTTTTCACCCTTGGCAACCAACCCCTGGACATCCTCCTTCTGGCACACTTCCCGGGCATCCTCAGTTGGGACCAATTTTAGGCACGCATTTGACATGGGGAGGGGGTAACGAAATGGGATTTTAATGATTTTTCGACGAAGCGCAACCGGAACTACGATTCAGGCGATTAAAATGATTGGGTGACAATAGTTAAGTTAGGAAAATAGCCCGAAAAAATCTGGCGACTGTTTTTCCATTTTTCATCTCGTGGCAATCCCAGCAGAAAAGTGACACAATCAAAAAAATTTGGTATAAACGATACGGATTCGAACCCACAAGGGTTGAATCAGTATTTTTTTAGACGCTTTCCCATGAACGACGACAAGACCCCCCAAAACGATGGAACCCCCACGCCCCCACCCCAAGACGAAACCGTTGCCGGCGCCCCCCAGAGCGCTGCGATAGACGAGGGCACCAAAAAAGTGGACGAGCTGACCAACGCCCTGGCCCGGTGCATGGCCGATTTGCAGAACTACCGACGGCGATCCGAGGAGGACAAGGCGCGTTTTGTGAAATTCGCCAACGCCGAATTGCTCAAGGTGCTTTTGCCCGCGCTCGAGAATTTGGATCGGAGCTGCAAGCATTTGCCCGAAGAGCTCAAGGAAAACGCCTGGGCCAAGGGGGTGCTGCATACCCAGTCGGACCTGACCAAGGCGCTCGCCCTCTTGGGTGTGACCAAAATCGAAACGGTTGGCAAAAAATTGGATCTCAAATTTCACGAGGTTCTCATCCAGGGGCCGGGCGAAAAGGATGTGATCATCGAGGATCTGGACCCCGGCTATCTGGTGAATGGGGAAGTGCTGAAGGCGGCGAAGGTGAAGGTGGGGGATGGCACCAAATAAGGACTCTGAACTCAGGACACAGGATTCAGCTGATTTCTGAGTTCTGACTTCTGATTCCCACTGCTAAGATTAAATATTGACACTCCTTTTTTAGCACTCTATAATGTTGAGTGCTAATTTCATTCCACTAAACTTAAAACTAATTTTATGGGTAAAATTATTGGAATCGACCTCGGAACCACCTTCTCCTGCATGTCCGTGATGGAAGGCGGAGAGCCCGTGGTCATCCCGAATGCCGAAGGCAACCGCACCACCCCCTCGGTCGTGTCCGAAAAGGACACGGATCGCCTTGTGGGCGTGATCGCGCGCCGACAGTCGGTGACGAACCCCAAAAACACCATCTACTCGGCCAAGCGCCTGATCGGGCACAAGTTCGAGGAGGTTCAGGACGAGATCAAGAAACTTCCGTACGAAACCCGCGCCGGCAAGGATGGCGGAGTTGAAATTCATATGAACGGCAAATGGTACCAGCCCGCCGAGATTTCGGCGCGCGTGCTTCAAAAATTGAAGGCCGACGCCGAGGCGTTTTTGGGCCAGCCGGTGACCGAAGCGGTCATCACCGTTCCCGCCTATTTCAACGACAGCCAGCGCCAAGCCACCAAGGATGCCGGCAAGATCGCCGGATTCGACGTGAAACGCATCATCAACGAGCCCACGGCCGCCGCCCTGGCCTATGGCTTGGACAAGAAGGGCAAGAACATGAAAGTGGTCGTGTTCGACTTGGGTGGAGGCACCTTCGACGTTTCCGTCTTGGATTTGGGCGACGGCGTGTTCGAAGTCATTTCCACCAACGGCGACACGCATTTGGGAGGCGATGATTTCGACCAGCACATCATGGACTGGCTGGTTTCCGAATTCAAAAAAAGCGACGGCATCGACCTGAGCAAGGATATGATGGCCGTTCAACGCCTGAAGGAAGCCGCCGAGAAAGCCAAGATCGAACTTTCCGCCGCGCAAGAGACCGACATCAACCTGCCGTTCATCACCGCCGACGCCAGCGGCCCCAAGCATTTAAACCTCAAGCTTTCCCGCTCCAAAATGGAGGAATTGTGCCACACGCTTCTGGAGCGCACCAAGGAGCCCTGCAAGAAGGCCATGAAAGACGCCAAATTGGACATCGGCCAGATCGACGAGGTGGTCATGGTCGGAGGCATGACCCGCATGCCCGCCGTGGTCGAGATCGCCCGCCAACTGTTCAAAAAAGAGCCCCCCACAGGCGTGCATCCCGATGAGGTGGTTGCCGTGGGCGCCGCCATTCAGGGAGGTGTGCTGATGGGCGATGTGAAGGACTTGTTGCTTCTCGATGTGACCCCGCTCACCTTGAGCGTGGAAACCTTGGGCGGCATCGCCACCCCGGTCATCGAGCGCAACACCACCATCCCGACTTCGAAGTCACAGGTGTTCAGCACCGCGAGCGACAGCCAGCCCAGCGTGGACATCCACATTGTGCAGGGCGAACGCGAAATGGCTGCCGACAACAAATCGCTCGGACGTTTCATTTTGGATGGCATCCCGCCCGCCCCGCGCGGCGTGCCCCAGGTCGAGGTCAGCTTCGATATCGATGCCAACGGCATCCTGAATGTGACCGCCAAGGACAAGGGCACGGGCAAAACGCAGAAAATCACCATCCAGGGCTCCAGCGGACTTTCCGACAAGGAAGTGGAAAAGATGCGCAAGGAGGCCGAGTTGCACGCCGACGAGGACAAGAAGAAAAAGGAGGCGGTCGAAACCCGCAACAAGGCCGACGGAATCGTGTTCCAATTGGAAAAAATGATGCGCGACAACGACGCCAAGATCCCCGCCGATTTGAAGAAACCGGTGAACGAAAAGATCAACGCGCTCAAGGATTTGCTCAAGGACAAAGACGCCACCCCGGAGGCGCTCAAGAAGGCGACCGAGGAGCTGGAGCAAGAGGCGCAGAAAATCGGCACCGAAATTTACAAGAACGTCCAACCCGAATCGAAACCGACCGATGATGATGTGAAGGTGAAGGACCACAACAAGAAAGACGGGGACGACGCGGTGGAGGGAGAGGTGGTGGACGACGACAAGTAAAACCTAATCACTCATATGCCAAAGAAGGGTTCAACAATTGTGCAAAGGGTGTTTGTGAAAGCCGAAGAAGCTAAAAAATTTATTGACGAATTTAAATTCCTCTCTCGTCCCACCAAAGCTTTTGTTGATCGTTTTTTGGCCAGCCTGATTGGCCCAAAAAATCCCCTGATATTCAAGACAAATCAACAACGATTATCATGGTGGGCCGGCGATAAGAAAACAGATCGACTTGGTCGTGTCTTGCTAGATCGTGCCCATTCTACCGAAGCCCTGATCAGGTCAAATATTGTCACAAAAAATCCTAGCTTAAAAACCATAGCGCCAAACTACCGTGTTCGCTCCGATGGCTTCATAGGTTTTACCTTGGATTCTGAGGAAACAGCGGCGAAATTTGCGAGTATACTTGCAGACATAATCCGAAACCTCTAATACCCTGAACTTTAAAAGCCCCTCCAGAGATGGTTGGGGTTTTATTTTGCCCATGAACCAAGGCGCCACCTTTTCACCGGACCGAAAACACCGATACACCCTGTGGCGGATTTGGGATGAGAAAAAACCCTACGCCATGTTCGTGGGGCTGAACCCCTCGACCGCCGACGAGACCCAAAACGATCCGACGGTCACCCGTTGCATCGGGTACGCCAAAAAGTGGGGCTATGGCGGATTGTATATGATGAATATTTTCGCCTTTCGATCCACCGACCCGAAAAAACTGAGACTGGTCCGCGATCCCATCGGCGAAAAAAACGACCACTGGATCAAGCGCATTGCCCGGGAGGCCGGAATCGTGGTCGCCGCCTGGGGCAACCATGGCCTCTTTTTGGATCGGTCCAAAGCGGTCCTGGAACTCATCCCCCATCCCCACTGCCTGAAATTGAATAAAAACGGGGAACCCTGCCACCCCCTGTATTTGGCCAGCGACTTGATGCCCCAGCGAATGGGCTAGGCAAACCCCTGAATTGGGCGACCTCTTTAGCCATCCCCCAAATGGGTGTACAATCACCCCCTTTAATTGTTTCCATGGAACCTCTTTTTCTCGACACCGAAACCACGGACTCGGACGAAAACGCCCGACTGGTGCAACTGGCCTACAAGGAGGCCAACACCGACGAGATCGTAAACGAGCTTTTCAAGCCACCAGTACCCATTTCCATCGATGCGATGGCGGTGCACCACATCACCAACGAGATGGTGGAGGACAAGCCCCCCTTTATCGGAAGCGCCACCCGGGAAAGGCTCATTGCCGTGCTCCCTGAGCGCATTCTGGTGGCCCACAGCGCCCCATTCGATATTCGCGTCCTAGCCAACGAAGGAGTCGAGACCCAAGCCTTCATCAACACCCTGCGGGTGGCACGCCACGTGGTGGATGCGCCCAAACACAGCCTGCAATACCTCCGATATTTCCTAAAATTGAATGTGAAGGCGCAGGCCCACGACGCGGCGGGTGATGTGCTGGTGCTGGAGTCCCTTTACGATCATTTGGTCACGGTTGTCCGGGAGCGATTCCAACTAGCCCTCGGCCAGCCAGTGGCCGAAAAAATGCTTGAACTCACCCAGGCCCCCGTGCTGCTTAAGACCCTTTCTTTTGGCAAATACGAAGGGCAAACTTTTGACACGATCCTTTTCGCCGACAAACCCTATCTCAGAACATTACTGGAGATTGAAACTCAGCGCCCGGCCCACGAGCGGAACGAGGATTTGATTCATACACTGAAATACACCCTCGATTGATGGCATGGTTTTGAAGCCGTAAACCCAATCCCTATTTGATCTCGCTAATGGGCACTTTGCCGAGCTGTTTTTTCACCAAGCCCACCACTTCATCCAAATCGTAATCAAACTTGAGCAAATAGACGGAACGATAGGGAATGATGGATGCCTCCTCGTCCAATTCGACCGTGGGCTCTGAATTGGTCAGAATGTACACAAAAACATTCTTTCCCCATTCGTCCTTGCGCAGTTTTTTCAACATGGTCAAGCCATCCATCACCGGCATGATCAAATCGAGCAAAATCAAATCCGGCCTGTGCTTCAAAGCCCTCTCCAACCCCTCTTTCCCGTTTTTCGCCTCAACCACTTTGAACTTCGCCGCCTTCAAAGCCGACACTAGACTTTTGCGAAGGAGGCTCTCATCCTCGACGACGAGCACCGTTTTCTGGATTTTTGCTTTTTTCATCGGATGTTTTTTATCTACTCTTAAAATTGTATCATTCCCCAAACCACAACACAAACTCGTCGATCGAATGTATGATGCAATTTACAGCCGGGGAGGTAGAATGGTGCCAAAGGTTCTACCTAATCCCCTGTTCCCAATCCACCCATGAATCAGAAAATCCTGCTTTCCAGCATCGTGCTCAGCCTTGCGTTCTCCGGCGTGGCCTACGCCCATAATCCGCGCATCGTGGAGGGTGGAGCCGTAACCAACATCGAGAACCCCGAAGCGTCCCAGGCGTTTTACGGCACCCTCAACGGAAAATCCCAACTGTATTTCATACAAGCCAACGAGCCTTTCACGCTTTACGCGGGACTTCTGGCGCCCGATGCACCCAACACAACGAAGGATTTTTCGGCCGAGATCATCCAAGTGGTCACCTATGTGGATGGCCACGGCCAGAATGCCCCCATCAACCAAGCGATCGGGCTCGGAGGAAAAAAGACGACTCTTTTCACCTTGGATGGAACCCATGCGGAATGGAAACGCTTTTACGAAGCATTCGGCGATGATTGGTATTGGCAGGGGCCCGAGACCGCCCCCATGGATTCCACGGTTGCGCCTTCCCCCGCGGGACTTTATGAAATCAAGGTCTCGAATCCGAAAAACCAGGGCCCGTATGTGCTGGTGGTGGGCACGGAAGAACAATGGGGCCTTCGTGAAATCGGAAACACTTTGCTGACGATGCCCCGACAAAAAATATTTCTCGGGAAATCACCCTATTCCGCTTTTTTCAACCGGATTGGGCTTACCCTGTTGCCCCCCCTGCTGATCCTTGTGTGCGGAATCGCCCTTGCGATTTTCCTCATAAAAAAACATTTTAAACGCATTCGCAAAACTCATTCGGCGCATTCCAAACGATAAATGAAAAAAACCACCATCTACACCGACGGCGCCTGCGTGGGCAACCCGGGGCCGGGAGGCTACGGGGTGCTCATCCTGGGCCCAAAGCCCCAACAATTGAGCGGTGGTTTTGCGCACACCACCAACAACCGCATGGAACTCATGGCCTGCATCAAGGCGCTGGAGGAATTGAAAACCACTGGAGAGTCCATCGAACTGTTCACGGACAGCACGTATGTGAAGGAAGGCATCACGGTTTGGATTCGGGGATGGAAAACGAAAGGCTGGAAAACCTCCCAGAAAAAGCCCGTGAAGAACGCGGACCTCTGGATGCGCCTGGATGCGCTGAACCGCCAATTCAATGTGGAATGGAAATGGGTTCGCGGGCACAACGGAAACCCCCACAACGAAACCGTGGACACCTTGGCGACGCGCGCCGCCGCGGGGCGAAACCTGAAAGCGGATGTGGAAATCACGATCGGGCACGAGGAAGCCCATTCCCAACCCTCGCTATTCTGAATTCGGATCCCATGGACACCCTGAGCAAACACCAAAGGAGCCAGCTGATGTCGCGCATCCGAAGCAAGAACACAAAACCGGAGCTTATTTTCAGGCGGACCATTTGGGCCAAAGGCATACGGGGCTACCGGCTTCATAAAAAACTTCCCGGCAAACCCGATCTTTATTTCGGCCCCCAGAAAGTGGCCGTTTTCATCGATGGGTGCTTCTGGCACCAATGCCCCCGTTGCTACCGAGCGCCCAAAACCCACAAGCGTTTTTGGACCGCCAAGATCAAACGCAACATCGCCCGAGACCTTGAAAACGACGTGGCGCTCCGAACACTCGGAATCAAGCCCCTTCGCTTTTGGGAACACGACGTGAACGATTCCATGGAAAAGTGCCACAGAACCCTTCGGCAATTCATTCGATAGATTCGGGCGCGCCGTACCCGCACCCTCCCCGGTAAAGCTCCCGAAGCTTTTTGCCCACCGCATCCAATTTCGCCTCCAAGTCCGACGACCGAATCTCGTGGGCGGACTGTTCCAGCTCCCGCAAATCCACCTGGATGCGGATCATTTCCAATTTTCTCGCATGATCGGATTCGGCTGATTTTCCTTCGATCTCGTCCAGCATGGCCTGACACACGTCATCCATGGACCGAATCAAATTCAGAATTTCCTCCTTCATCCTAGCCATAGGTTTTTTATTAAGGACGCTTAATATACCAATGTAATTTTTTCTGTCAAATCCTAACTTTACACGGACTGCCCAGCGCGCCTCTCAGCCCCTATCAATCGTAGGGGCGGGGCGTTTTTACCTGTTCCCCTTTTGTTCCCCCAGCGGTAAAATACAAACAAGGAAAAATAAACGATGAACCAAAAACCAACAGAAGCGGGAAACGCAAACCCGGGTCTCACCCCCAACGCCATCCACGTGTTGGAACGCCGCTATTTGCTGCGGGACAATCACGGAAAGCTCACCGAAACCCCTGCCCAGCTTTTTCGCCGTGTGGCCAAGACCATGGCAGCGGTGGAAAAAAAACGAGGGGCGTCCCCGCGACAGGCGCTCGTCCTCGAAAATCGTTTTTATTCCATGATGGCCAGCCTGGATTTTTTGCCGAACACCCCGTGCCTGATGAACGCGGGCGCTCGGCTTCATCAACTTTCCGCTTGTTTTGTGGTGGATATCCAGGACAACCTTTCGAGCATCTTTTACGCCCTTTCCGCGACCGCCAAAATCCATCAGACCGGTGGCGGCACCGGATTCTCCTTCTCGAACCTCCGACCCAAAGGCGACCGCGTGGCATCCACTGGAGGCAAAGCCTCGGGACCGCTTTCGTTCATGCGGATTTTCGACTCGCTCACCGACACCATGAAGCAGGGGGGTATGCGACGCGGCGCGAACATGGGCATCCTGCGAGTGGACCATCCCGATATTGTGGATTTCATCCGCATGAAGGAGTATCCGAACTCGATGCGAAACTTCAACCTCTCCGTCTCGGTCACAGATGCCTTTATGGAAGCCGAGCGCTCAAAAAAAGAATACCTTTTGCTCCACCCCCATTCCCAAAAGCCCGCACAAAAAATCAATGCGCGCGAAGTGTTCGACCTGATCACCGCCCACGCCTGGAAAACGGGAGACCCGGGCTTGATTTTTGCGGATGAGATCAACCGTCGGAACCCAACGAAACACCTGGGACCCATCGAAGCCACCAACCCCTGCGGAGAGGTGCCCTTGCATCCGTGGGAAAGCTGCAACCTGGGAAGCTTGAACCTGGCCCATTTCGTTTCGGGCCCCATCACACGAGCGATCCCGGACTGGAAAAAATTGAAACAGGCCGTGCGGGATGCGGTGCGCTTTTTGGACAACATGATCGACGCCAGCGAGTATCCGCTTGAGGAAATCCGCGAAAAAACATTGGCCAACCGGCGGATCGGACTCGGCGTGATGGGGTTCGCAGAGGCATTGATCTGGATGGGAATTCCCTACGGTTCCAAGGCCGCGCTCGCCATGGGAAACAAACTCATGAAATACATCGAAAAGGAATCGGTCGCGATGTCGCGGGAGCTCGGCAAAGCACGCGGATCATTTCCGAACTTCAAAGGATCCGCATGGCACAAAAGGGGGTACACAGCGATGCGCAATGCCACCACCACCGCCATCGCGCCCACGGGAACCCTCTCCATCATCGCGGGGTGCTCCTCGGGGGTCGAACCGCTCTTTGCCGTGAGTTTTGTGCGCACGATCATGGAGGGCACCGTAAGCTCTGGCCGCCCCGAGTTCAATACCTCTGAGGAAGCCATGTCCACACCGACGCTCCGCACCGCCACGCCCGATGACTTCCAGCCGCTGGTGGATCACATCGACCTGGTCTTCGCCGGCGGC
>JACRIF010000111.1 GCA_016220125.1 Candidatus Peregrinibacteria bacterium | reverse complement strand
TTCGACACCGGCAATCCCGAAGGCTTGGCGGCAGCGATCCGCGCGTACCTGTGAGTCTCAAGCAAGAGTCTCAAGTCCCAAGTGGGGAATTTTGAACTCCTTTTTTAGTTGAAACCCCTGCTTGCGACTTGAGACCTGAGACTATTTTGGATCTTCTTGAGATTTAGCCCAAAATGAGGTAAAATAAGATGACCCTTTAGAATTCATTATGGCTTCCATCCCGCAAGAACCAAACTACCCCGACCACGTCCTGGGAACCCTCGAGGAGGTGGAAATGCTCAAGCTCAACGGCGAGCACGACAAATCCATCGCCTTGGCCCAAAAGCTGCTGGTCGATGACCCCGACTGCGTCGGCGCTCTTGAGGAGATTGCCGATAATTATGTGAGCCTCGAAAAATACGAGCATGCCGACAAGGCCGCCCAGCGCGCGCTCCAATTGGACCGCAACAGCTACACGGCCTACTACATTTTGGGCTTTTTGGCCTCGAACCAGCAAAAATGGGATCTGGCCCTTGAATTCCTGAAACAGGCCAACGCCCTCCGCGCAAACAATCCCGAAATCCTGCGCTGCCTGGGGTGGTCCAACTTCAACGCCGGCAAACGCGCCCAAGGCATTGTTATTTTGGAACGCTCCTTGAACCTGGACCCCGACAACAGCCTGACGCTCTGCGATCTTGGCATCTGCTATCTGCAAACCAAGAATTTCGAGAAGTCCGTGGATCTGTTGAAAAAGGCGATGGACATCGACCCCGACAACAAGCGCATCCAGGAATGCTACCGCGCCGCCAAAACCTTCAGCGAGCGCTACGCCACCCTGACCGCTCCGAAAAAACGGGCTCCCCAGAGGAGAATTTTTTCCTAAAGCCAGGACTCAGCGCACAGAACTCAGGACTCAGCCGTTTGAGACTTTTTTTCTTTGGCTGTGCACTGACTTCTGAGTCCTGTTTCCTTTCCGTTGCATGGCAACGGGTCTTGATATAGCGTTGAACCATGAAACACGAGACGATTCGGGTCATGGGGTTTGGCACTTTCGACGGATTGCATCCGGGGCATGTGAGTGCCCTGAAACAGCTTCGCGCGCTCGGCGACGAGGTTTTTGTGATTATCGCTCGGGATAAAAATGTGGAAAAAATCAAAGGAAAGATGCCCCATTTCACCGAAACCGAACGGCGCGAGGCGTTACGCAAAACGGGCTTGGCCGACCATGTACTCCTCGGGAACGAGGACCATTTCTACCAATGCCTCATCGACCACAAACCCTCGGTGATCGGCCTGGGATACGACCAGCATGCCGATATCCCCTACCTGACCCAGCACTTTCCCCAGATCAAAGTGGTTCGGCTGAAGGCGATGAAGCCGCATGTGTTCAAATCGAGCCTGTTAAAAGGACTCAGAAGTCAGAAATCAGAACACAGCTGAATACAGCATGCATTACCCTGCTGATTCCTGAGTCCTGACTTCTGAGTCCACCTTGAGTCGCGAGACGATTTCACGTATCATTCGACCATAAACAAATACCAATGCAGTTGTTCCGGCACTTCGACAAATCGGGCTTTGGGCAACGAACCATCTGGTTTCGGCGTGTGGCGAAAAACGGCTGGAACAATTTGATGCGAAACAAGGTCCTGACGATCGCCACCACGCTGATCATCGCCCTGATGTTCTTCGTGTTCAACCTGGTGCTGGCCCTGACCTACGCGAGCGATTCCGTCCTCCAGTCGTTGGGCAAGAAAGTGGATATCCGCGTGGAAACCCTTTCCAGCGCCGAATCCTATTCCATCCAAACCCTGGTCAACCGGCTCAAGGAATTGCCGGAAGTGGACCAGGTCATTTTCATCAGCAAGGAGGAAGCCCTCAAGAATTTCGGGGACAAATATCCGAATGTCATCTCGTTTTTGGATCGCAACAACCTGAAAAATCCCCTCCCGAACGTTCTTCGCGTGGTGGGAACGGATGTGTCGGCCAACGGCGCCATCGTCCAATTTTTGGAACTGCCGGAATTCGCCCAAGTGGTGAACCAGGACAAACTGAAAAACGATCTGGACCAGAAGAGCCGAAACGAGAAAATTCTCAACATCACCCAATTCATCAAAGAGGTTGGCTTCTGGCTCAACCTGGTGTTCGCGCTGGTATCGCTTTTGATCATTTTCAACAGCATCAACATCAACATCCACACGCACCGCTTCGAAATCAACATCATGCGGCTGGTGGGCGCCAAAACCAATTTCATCCGCGGAGGATTCCTGTTCGAAGGCATGCTCTACGCCCTGTTGGCCTTTGCCCTCAGTCTCGTCTTTTCCGAGATCACCCTGCTCTATTTGAGCAAGAACCTGATCAGCGTGATCAGCAACGAAAACCTGCTCATCGGCCTGGATTCCATCCTCCTCCATTTCGAGGATCAATTCTGGTTCACCTTCCTGTGGCAATTCTTCGGCGTGATGAGCGTGGGCGTGATGAGCAGTTTCATGGCGACGGAACTTTATTTCAGGAAACGATTTTCCTTTTAGTGACTAGCGACTAGTGCTTAGTGACTAGCGAATTTTGAATAAGCATCTAGACACTAGAGACTAGGCACTAGACACTCGTAAAAATGAACAAGCATCTCCACACCGAAGGCATCGTCCTCCGCAAAACCGATTTCAACGAAGCGGATCGCATTGTGACCGTGCTTACCCGCGACCACGGGAAGATCGACTGCATCGCCAAGGGCGCGCGACGGATCAAAAGCAAATTCTGCGGGCGGCTGGAGCTGTTCTGCCATATTCGGCTGACCGGATTCCAGGGGAGGGATTTGGTCGTTTTGGACGAGGCCCAACTGATCACCCCCTTTCCGCAAAACCAGAGCCTCGAGCAACACCGCATTCTGTTCACGATCGCCGAAAGCACGCACAAGCTGATCCATGCGCACCAGCACATCGAAGGCGCGTACTCCCTATTGACCGAAACCCTCGAGGCCCTGCGCGACACCCCCAAACACGATCCGCTCCTTTTCGCCTTCCTGATCCGGCTCCTGACACTCACGGGCTTCCTACCCCAATGGAACCAATGCGCCCTCTGCGAGGCTACGCTCAACGCCCTTCGCCCCATCTTTGTGCGCTTGGGCGACGCCCATGCCGTGTGCGGCGATTGCCGGCAACCCGCCGATCGCGCCCTGAAAACGTCCGTCACCAAGTGGATCAACTACATGCAAAACTACCCGCTCGCCGACACCCTGAGGGTGCATGCGAGCGACGAGGAGCACAATGAAGTAGGACACTGGCTCAAGGAAGTGCTTCTCAATGTGCTCCCCTATCCGTTGAAATCGGAACTCGTGTCGCTGCGCTAACCTATCGCGCCCGATGGATCAACCCCCCTCCGGGTTTTTCGGCGTGCTTTCTGGACCCGATGGGCCACTGTGGTAAACTATTCCCCATTAATCGAATCTATGGCCGAAACCCCACACGCATTTCTATCGGGCATGCGCGACCAGGACGGAAACGAGATCGAATTTCTCGACCTCCACCGTCGTTTTGCCGAAACCCCCATGGGACAAGCGCTGGCCACTAAAGCCCGCTACGACCGCTACCGACCCGATTCCATCCCCCCGGCCGAATGGGAGCGACTGCTGGGCAGGGATGTGAACAACCTGAAGCACATGGAACTCACCTATGAGCTCGCCCAAACCTTCCTGAAGGACATGATGACCGCCAATCCGCCCACCGACGAACGCGACCCCATCCTGGTCGAACCGCGCGCCCTCACCCACCTCCGCCATGCCACGCCAAAAAACCCTGAGCAGTCCAACGACTGGTGGGATGCCCGATTTTCCGCCCGTGAAATCCAAATCCTCCTGCTCACCGCCATCGTCCACGACTGGGCGGAAGCGGATCCCACGCTTGGGGACATCACCTACGACTTGAAAAAGGACACGGATGAGAAAAAGGAGTCTCAAATCCTGATCCTCATGCTCCGAAACCAGTTGGGGGAGGTCCTATCCCCCGAGACCCTGGAAACCGTGCACAAAACTGCCACCGACAGGACTGGAAAGCTGGGCGAAGCTTTCAATGTCATCGAGCGGATCGGCTACCTGCGAACCGCCCTGAACGCCTGGCGCGCCACCGACAACCCGACTCATTCCGAGGAATTGATCAATTCCCTCCAATGGCTTTGCAGCAATGTGTTGGGGAACCAGATCCCCGCCCTCTTGAAACTGTTTCCCCATTATGAGGGGGTTCGAAAGGCCCTGGATGCCGCAGTCCCGATCATCGACGAGGCGTTCAAAACGATTCCCGATTCCCTTTTCGACCGCTATCCCGAACCCGAACGGGAAATTCAAAGGGGCAAATACTTGTCCGCCAAAGCGGCGTGGGACCATTTTTAGAAGCTAGGAGATTAGGTTGTTAGCTTCGTTAGCTTTTTAGGCATGAAACAAAAAACCTCCCATCGGAGGTCGTAAGAACTGTGTGGAGCGGGTAACGGGAGTCGAACCCGTCTCTCAACCTTGGGAAGGTCGCGTACTACCGATGTACTATACCCGCAAGCGCTTGGCCTGATGCGAGGGTCTGTCAGCGAACTGATTTTAGTGGAGTTTGATATTCCCTTCAAGAAATAAAAAATGCCCCAGGCATTCGCTCGGGGCATTGAGTGATGGTTGATCGAATTTGAGTTAACGGAGCTGGGCTTGGCTTCCACCTGGTTTTTTTGGGTGTGTGGGGGCGGATTCGCGAAACGAGCCAATCAGCTCGTCGAGATCAATTTCAGGGGAGCGCAGGCGCTCCTCTTTGGGCGGGGTGGCCCCGTGCGAGAGCGTGAGCTTTTTGGATCCCAGGTTTTCGATTGCGCCCGTGGAGCTGACTCTCAGTTCGGTTTCCACGCCAAGCCCCGGCCCCTTCAGCTCAATGGCGAACCCTTTTGGTTGTCGAAGGATCGCGCAGGGGCCGTATTGGGTGGTGCCCCAGACGTGAGATCGATGGTTAAGAATGGCCTCAAGGTCTTCCGCGATTCGCTCCGGCGAGGCGTTCATTTTTTCCGACATGGTGAGGATGGGTTAATGTTTCTGTGAATTATACTCTTTTTTTAGGAATTTGTCACGCGTCACCCAATGGGATGGTGAAGCCAGATGAGAGGTAAATTGGCTTTTTTGAAAAATAGGTTGCAATAGGGGGGCAATCTGATAAAATTTCTCTGCGTTAAAACACATGCGGGTGTAGCTCAGTTGATTAGAGCGTCGCCTTGCCAAGGCGAAGGTCGAGGGTTTGAGTCCCTTCACCCGCTCCAGAAAAAGTTTGTCATCGCGACAGCTTCCCTGGAGCTTTTTTTGAGTCAAAGCCGAATCTCGCTCTATTTAAAAATCCTGACGGCACAATCGCCACGGGATTTTTGTCGTATCGGATAAGCACAACCCCCTATTCCCCGCCGATCGAATCCGCATTGATATTCAACGTCGTGGAAATGCCTTTTCCGACCCCTTGATTTTTCGGCTGGGATTTCGGCTTGTCCGTCTCTTTCGAACCGTCCTCCATCAGCTTGTTGTACGCAAGGGTCGCGCAACCCACGGGCAACGAAAAGGAGCCTGGAAACGCCAAAAACGCGATCAAAAGGTAGCGGTACCTGAGGGCAAGGCCCTTTTTCGGGTTCTCAACTTCATCCACTGGCTGAACGGCCTCTTGAAGAGAGGCGACTTTTTCGATGGGCATTGGGAGGGGATTTAAACGGGAAAGGCCTGGGGGCAAACCAGACGGATCCGTGCAACTTTATACACCTTCGCTTTTATAATTCAGATTATGCGCCGTAGCTTAATTTCGCTATTAGCAGCCAATAAAAGCTTCGGCGTATTATACAAAAAAATATTTAAGCGGTGGCGTATACTGGAGGATTTTAGCAGAATTTTTATCGGGGGCAAGTGGTTATTCCAACCCCTCGAAGAACTTCCAGATTTCCGACCCCGCGTGGTCGGGCCAGGTGTGGGGGTAATAGGCGCCGCCCCACTCGGAACTATCGTTGTGCGGGCACCACACGACCGGAGCCGTTGAGTTGCACCCCTGGTAGGCCACGCAGTTCAGGTCTCGGGGTTCCACCGGGACGGTTTTGGTTGCGCACTGATTTTGCTTCACGAGCTGGTCCCGGGCAACCTCGCCCGAGCTGAAGGGGGCCAGATTATCTTTGGGATTGTGCATGATCATGGCCGCCACGGGTCCTGCGCATGCATTGAGGGTGGTGCCACCGCCCACACTGCCGATGGCGCGGATCTTGTCGCCACGGGCGCAGGCCAAACTGTTGGTGAACCAGGCGCCCAGCGAGTGGCCGACCACATAGACCCGGTCCTGATCGATGCAGTAGCTTTCGGAGAACTCCTTCAACAAGGCATCGAACAAGGCAAAGTCTCGCAACTTGTCGGATTTGTCGCCCGGGTCGCTCCACGTCCGGCTCGGCCCCTCCTCTGGCAGGCCGGCGGGATAAATGAAAATCGCGCCTCCTTTCGAGGCCTCCTCGACCTTGTAATACGTTTTCACCATGGTGTTCGGGTTGGTTCGGCCATGGAAGGCGAACACGAGCGGGATGGGCTTGTCCTGGTCGTATCCTGAGGGAATATCGACAATGGCGTGGCGCGTCTTTCCGCCCACGGTGAAGCTGACGGGGGCATGGGCAGGCGGCGTTTTTCCGCAACCGATCGAACCGCTGTCGCGCACGCCCGTGAATTTTTGGGTGCCCTCGTCGTTCAATATCAACTGATGGATGAGGTAGGCCATCTCACCGCGTGTCATGTCTTTTTGGGGCGACACGCTGTAGCGGGAGAAAATATTGTTGTCGTGCGCGAAGTCGATGTATTTCTGGTACCACGGGGTGTTCGCCGCACCGACCGTGACGGGGAAACTTTCGATGCCCATTTTCAGGGCCTCGGCCATGTTCACGTTTTGCGCGGGCTTGAATTTGCCGTCGGGATACCCCTTCACAATCCCCTGCTCCAAGGCGTAGCACACGTATTTGGCGAACCATTCGAACCTAACATCGGGAAAGCAATTGAGCGTGCTGCCAATGTCGCCCTTCACGCTCGCCCCCAGCACAATTTTGAGAATCTCGGCGCGGTTGATCTTTCGATCCGGGCCAAAGGTTCCGTCGGGGTAACCCTCCACAATCCCCCGCTCGCTCAAAAACTCGATGCTGGTTTTATAGGGGGTGTTTTGGATATCCGAAAAAACCACTCCCGCCGTCTGTGACCCCTGGGGCCACAAAAGGCCACCGGTGGCCAGTAGCGCGATCGACAACGCCCATGCG
>JACRIF010000109.1 GCA_016220125.1 Candidatus Peregrinibacteria bacterium | reverse complement strand
CGGCATGCGCGCCTGGAGCGCGTGGGCGGCTCGGTAGATTGGGTGCGTGTGGTTGGTGGCGATGCGGTACCCACCGTCGCCGACGATGGCTATTTTTCGCCCCTCCGACGGCTCCAACCAGAGACGATCGAACAAGGCAATCGACCCCAAACGGTTCCCCTGAGCCACAAATGCCGGTGTTTGGACTTGGATTCGTTTCACCCTTCCATATTAACCCCTGTCCCATTGCGATGGCTAGCGGCTCCTATGCTATGATGAGTGGGGTGGAAACATTGCTGACAAGCGCGAAAAATGATATAATTATAAGGTTTCATCACCTTTCATGGCCAACCCCAGTCAACACAAAGAGGCGCTCCACAAACCGTCCGTGACCGAATCGGTCCAGTCGTTGATTGATCGAAAGCAACACGATAGGGAATCCAAGGTTTCCTCCGAGGTTTCCCAGAAGATGGCCGGCACCCAAGAGGGGGTCGCCGATGTTTTGGCGGGCATGGAGAAACCCAGCGAGAAATTTTCCGAGAGGAAAGGGGAGGGGGGACAGCAGGGCGATCTCAAGGCCGGCAAAGGGGGAGCGGTCTCGGGCCAGACAGCCCAGCAGATCCGCGACGAGCTCAAGGATTACCATTTTCCGAAAGAGGAGATCATGGTGAAGGAGATCCGCGCCGCCATCGAGGGCCAGATCGACATGGAGTGGAAACGCGCGCAGAAACTCCAGAAGAAGCTCGACCAAGGCGGCGCCGAGGCCTACAACGCTTCGATCGCGCGCATCCGCAAGCTCAAGGATCTGCTTTCGATGCTTTTCGATTCCACGGTGGATTATTTGAAGAGCCTCTACACCCACTACTTCACGTCGGATGGGGCACGGCGGAAGGAATAGCGCTTAGGGGTTTTGGGATATCATTTCCACCTTGCCCTCTTTTGACGGCGGCTCCTTTTTGGGGGTCGCCTTTTCAGGCTCCCTGCCCGACAAATCCATGTCCGGCAATTTGCCATGGTCGCGGATTTGCTCATAGTTGAACCGCAATTTGGCATGCTCCCTGAATCTGAGGAACCATTCCGGGAATCCCAACTCCCTTGTCTCCGTTTCACCCTCCTTGTTTCGGGTTTCAATCTGGATCGGCGCCACATCCCGCAGCCTCAGCCACAACTGCTCCTCCTCCGGGTTGCCGGTGTCGATGATGAACCCCTCGTTGTTCACGATGCGTTCCCCCATTTTGACGATCAACTGGTTCGCGGGCTGCTCCAAATGCGCGGGCAAGTTCCCGAGGAGCGCCTCTTTTTGCGACTCGAGCCGATCCTCCTCGCCACCCAACAACGCCTCCTGGCTCGCTTGCCATTCCTCGCTCAGCTTTCCATCCTCCGTGAACATCCGGTTCTCCTGGATGGTTTCCAGTTGGGCGCTTATTTTTTCAATTTCCCTTCGCAATTCCTCCGCCTTCCCGGATTTGGGTGAAAGTTTTTCAAGTTCCTCCTGTTTTTCACCGATTTCCTTTTCCGTTTTTTCGATCAATTGCTGGATTTCCCGATTCCACGTGGAGGTGTTTCGGTAAAAATGGCGTTTTTCGGCGGTCAGGTCGACCGCGCTGGATTTCAGGTATTCCTGATAGGCGAACGGGTTTTCGACTCCGTTTTCGTCCACCACGTCATCGAGGCTCACATTTCTCCAGTCCGCCGCATCCAATGCCTCGGCGACATTGCTGATGCCCAACCCACCCAGCACCTCCAATGCGGACCCCACATTTTCCCATCCCTTGCTTTGACCCCGGTTGATGAAGAACCGGTCGCCCACGGTTTTCGCGCCGTAGTCGTAGGCGCTTTCCAGATAATGGGCACCCACGATCCCTCCCGCGAATCCCAACACTCCGGCGATCGCCTTGGCGTAGATCGGCCCCGGGACCTTGAACCCCATTTGGGCCAATTTCACCCCTCCCGCGATGCCGAGGCTTCCGGCCGCGAACTGGCCGATGAAATCCGCCTTGTTCTCGGCGTTCTCGAAACTGTGCGCCAGCATCACCACAGCCGCCACACCCCCCAGTTTCGCCGCGCCGGCGAACAGGGATTTATACCTTAGGAAGCGGGTTGCGCTCATCGCCGTGCCTTCCGTGGCTTCGATTTTGCTTCCCAGCAATTCATTGTATTTTTTCCAGGCGGTTTCCATCAGTTTGTCGCCCCTGATCGAGCCGAGGGCTTTTTCCTCCCGTTCCAAGTATCGGGTCAGCCGATTGATTTCCCGTTGCTCCGCTTCGTTTGGCGCGGCTATTTTTTTCAGTTCCTCCAATCGCCCCTGGGCCACGGCCGGCTTCAACCCTCCGATTGCCCAATCCTTGGCTTTGGCCAGCGCCTCGCGGCCCTGTCTTGCCTTGTCGGCTAAGGTTCCGTATTTTTCGGACACGGATTTAAACAGTTGGCGTTGCCGAACGTTGTCCTTCACCTTGTCCCATTGCTCGCCCAAGCTTTCCTGAAGCGCCTTCATCCAGCGCGAGGCGAATCCAGGGTCCTCGACGGTTTCCTTCGCGATGGCTTTCACCAGATCCGATTTGAAAACACCGTCTTCCACCAGATAGCCGTTTTTGACCCCCTCCTCGAGCGATTCCATGAACGCCGAATTTCTCAACAATTTTTTATCCTGAAGCAGTTTCCACAATTCCACGTCCTCCGACACCGCGTTCACCAGGGTTTCGTTGAATTCGACATTCGCCAATAGCCTTGTGAGGCGACTCTCGGTGCGCTCGAAAACGAGGGCCTTGGTCAACCGTGTCCCGAAATGCTCGGGATCGATCAGCTCCTCCGCCATCTTTTTGGCCAGTTTTTTTGCGGCCGCCTCGCTCATTTTTTCGACGTAGATCGATTCCATTTGAAGAGCGAGTCTTTACTCCAAGACTTCCAACTGGATTTTTCACTTGGATGTCAGTGAATTTTATATATGT
>JACRIF010000106.1 GCA_016220125.1 Candidatus Peregrinibacteria bacterium | reverse complement strand
GCCGACCGGGATCCATTTGTCTTCGTAAATAGCCAACAAACGCTCGAGCGAAAAATCCGGGGTGAACTCGGCGAACAGCGAAGCTTGTTTGGTTTGCTCGACCGCGAGGAAAAACTCCTGGAGCGTGGAGTGCATGGTTCCTCCAAAGCTGAAATTCGGGTCGGGTGGAGTCGGGATGCCGTATCGGTACTGGTACTGGTATTGGCGCGGGCATTTCTCGAAACACGACAGCTGGCTGTAGCTGAAATGGTCCGTCTTGCCCTCGCTGGGCTTGGGGGCCATCTCCTCCCGTTTGACGACGGGCTTCAGGAATCGTTCCACGCCCTCCACCGTTTTCTCGACTTGGGTGAAGTTGGCTTTTCCTTCCAGCTCGTCGATGTAGCGGGTGCGTTTTTTGACGCGTGGCTTCGCGGAATTGCTGGAGCTGTAATAGTCGCTGTGAAGCAAAAATAGTTTGTCCTTGGCGCGGGTCAGCGCCACGTAAAACAGACGCCGCTCCTCCTGCACATGCACGTCGGAATCCGACAGGATTTCGCCGATGAGGGCATTGGGGACTTCGATGGCGTCCTTGCGGTTGATGGCCGGGAATCGGTCGTTCGTCGCGGAACCGATAAAAACCATCTCGAACTCCAAGCCCTTGGCCGCGTGAACGGTTGAAATTTGGACTCCCTCGCGGCCTTCGACCTCGAACCGCGCCGCGGGGTTCTCGCCCGATTCCTCGGCCAAATTCAGATAATCGACGTAATCGATGACCGATCGCTCCTCGTTGTTGCGCTCGAATTCCTTCAATTTTTCGAAGAAACTAGCAATGTTGACGATTTTTTCCTCAGCCTCGATCGTTCCGAGCGCCAACAATTGCTCGTAAAGCTTGGTGCTCTCCGTGAATCGGTAAAGTGTTTCGCCGACCGTATGGCCCTTGGAAAATTCAAGCAAATCCTTGAGGGTTTCGGACATGAATTCGCACCCCTCTGTGCGCTTCGCCTCTTGCCAAAGCGACGCAAAGCCCTTCTTGGCCTTTTGCACCAGTTGGGCGATCGTCTCCATTGGAATGTTCCATGGCGCCATGCGCAGCACATGGTAGAAGCTCACATCATCGGTCGGGTTTCCGAGCACCCGTAACACCGCGATCAAATCCTTAACCTCAGGTTTGCCGTACAAGCCTTTCTCGGAGGGGAAATGGTACGGGATGTTGTGGTGGCGGAACGCCTCGATGAACGGTTGGGCGTAGGCGTTGGCGCGCACCAGGATCGCCATTTCCGAAAGCGGAAGGGTGGACTTTCGGATCTCGTCCACCACAAACTCGACCTCCTGCTCGATGGTGGAGCAATGCACCACCGTGACTGATTCGGGCGCACCCGGTCGCAAACCCATGAGTTGCTTGTTCACCTGCGCGCGGATCTCGAGGCGGTCCGGATTGTTGTTTTGGATCGAAGCGTACGCAAAATCCAGGATGGCCTGGTTGGATCGGAAATTTTGCGTGAGCACCACCTTTTTCGCGTCCGCGTACTTTTCCTGGAATTGCAGGATGTTGGAAATGGCGGCCCCGCGAAACTTGTAGATGGATTGGTCGTCGTCTCCCACCACCATCAAATTTCGTTTCGTGGCGCACAGTTGGTCCACGATGCGGTTCTGGGCGATGTTGGTGTCTTGGTATTCGTCGACCAACACGAACTTGTACGCGTTCTGCAAATAGCGAAGCACATTCGGCCGCCGCTTGAACAGTTCGATGACCTTGAAATGAAGGTCGGCGAAATCGAGGTAATTGTGCTCCAGCAACATTTCCTGGTATTGGGCATAGCCTTTGGCCAATTCCAAGTATTTCTTGGCATCCAACGCGTCGGCGTCGGCCGTTTCGGAGCCTGAGGAGGCTTTGGCATCCGCCTGGAGTTTCTGCGCGAATTTCAAATAGTCCTCGGGGCTCACCAGCTCCTCCTTCAATCGCCCGAAGTGGCTCACGATGGAATCGATGAAACGGGTCGGGTTTCCCAAAGGGCGGTAATAGTCAAAATCGAAATCGAACAACCGTTCCTTGAAGAATCGCCACTGGTCCACGCCCGAGAGGATTTTGAAGTTGGTGGGAATGCCGATGTCGGCCCCGAAATTGCGCAGGATTTCATCGCAAAACGAATGGAACGTTTTGAGGTTGATCTCGGGATATCCCAAGGGCATCAATTCGTCCAACCGCTCGCGCATCTCGCCCGCGGCCTTGTCGGTGAAGGTGAGGCCCAGAATCTCGGACGACTTGGCCCACCCCTCGTTGAGCATGTGCGCGATGCGCTCGGTGATCACGCGTGTCTTCCCCGTCCCGGCCCCCGCAATGACCAAAATGGGGCCTTCCTTGTGCGTGACCGCTTGCCGTTGCTGTTCGTTGAGATGGTCGATGGAAAAGATTTTAAATAAGCAGGGTAACTATAACCTATTCGACCCAATCAAAAAACCCAAAGCCCGTATTTTGACTAGGCGAAGTTGGCGGTTCGAATTCTGATAGCAAAGTGGCCCCTCAAAAGCTTATTTTGATTCGTTGGCAACCTTTGTGACGGCATCAACCTTTTCTCGTATTTCCTCCGCGAATTTGCCTTCCTTCAGTTTTTTGACGAAAGCCCCTGTTTGATGGCACACCACATCGGGATTCACCGCGTACTGCGCGGCTTCCCGGGCGTACTCGACCACCAGTGTGGAGTGGCCCTGATCCTTGCCAATCACAATCGTTTTTTCAAGGGGGTCCAAGGGATCCAAATCGGGATCCACCTGGGGGAAGGTGAGCAGGTAGCCTTTTTCGTCATCCCAGCTTAGGCGCAACTCCGTGCCGTTGACGGTTTCATGGCCCAGGGGTTGATCGGAAGGTTTGCTTTCGATGCTCATGGTGAAAATTGAGTGAATAGAGTTGATTTTATCACACCCGCGCGATTAAACAAAAACCCCCTTCCGCCTTTCGGCTTCCGGGGGGTGCTGATTCCTGTGTTCTGTGTTCTGAGTCCTGACTGCTGTGTTCTGATTATTCGGCTGCTTTCTCCTCATCTTTCTTGGCCTTCTTGGCCTTCTTCGCCTTTTCCTCCTCGGCGGATTCCTCGCCGCGGTTCTTGCGGAGGCTCAAGCCGATGCGGTGCTCGTCGCGGTCGATGTTGATGACCGTGGCCTCAACCTCCTCGCCGATGGCGAGAACTTCCTTGGGATCCTCGATCTTGTGATCGGAGATCTCGGAAAGATGGATGAGTCCGTTGATGTCGTTCTCAAGCTGCACAAAGGCGCCGAATTGCGAGAAGCGGTTCACGGTTCCCTTCACGGTGCTGCCGATCGGGTACTTGTCGGCGATCTCCTCCCAAGGATCTTTCATCAAACGTTTGATGGAGAGCGAGAGTTTGTCCTTCTCGATACCGATGATCTGCACGCGGACCGGGTCGCCCACCTTGGCGTACTGATGGGGGTTCGACACATGGCCCCAGGCGATCTCGGAAATGTGGACCAATCCCTCGAGGCCTCCGAAGGTGACGAAGATACCGAATTTGACCACTCCGCTGACCGATCCGTCGACCACATCGCCCACCTTGAGCTTGTTGAGCGACTCGCTGGCCTTGTCGCCAATGGCGGCGCGCTCGGAGAGGATCATCTTGCCGGTGGCGCGATCCACGTTGATGACCTTGCAGCTGAATTTCTGTCCGACCAATTTCTTGAGGCGCAGGAGGATTTGGTTGGCGTCGGCGCCGTCCACACGGGGGTAGTGGACCGGGGCCAATTGCGAAACCGGGATGAAACCCTTGATGCCAT
>JACRIF010000105.1 GCA_016220125.1 Candidatus Peregrinibacteria bacterium | reverse complement strand
ATGTGGCGTGAGAACCACGGTTTTCGGCAGGTGGTTCGTGAAGAGCAAGGCATCGGCGTCCACCACGGTCGGTTTTTCCAATTTGGCCAACAACTCCTTGATGGCCTCGGCGGTCGCGCTTTCCCTGCCCAGCCCCGGCCCGATGACCACCACATCCATTTTTTGGCTGAGCTCCAGAATGGGTTTCACGTCCTTCAAGGTCAAATGCCCCATCTTGAACGTGTGGATGAGAAAATTCAGGGAATAGGTTTTGGCCGCTTCGGCTTGGGCTTCCGGAAGATACGGGTAGATCAGGTCCGCTCCCGATGCCTCGGCCCCCAACGCGCAGAGGATCGGTGCGCCGTAATACAGCTCACTGCCGGCAATGACCATCACTTTTCCGTTTTGGCCCTTATGCGAATTGGGATCCCTTTCCATAATAGTTAAAAGTTAAGAGTTATGAGTTAAGAGTTGGCCTTGAACGGGTTTTTTGGGTAAATCTGCACTTCAGGCTCCAATTCCACATTGAATTTATCCTTCACTTTCTCGTACACCTGCACGGCCAACTCAATCACGTCCTTGCTGGTCGCGGTGCCATTGTTCATCAGGAAATTGGCGTGCTTGGGGGAAACCTGCGCGCCACCCACCTCCATCCCCTTGCAACCGGCTTGTTCAATCAGCCATCCGGCCGAGGGGAATTCGGTCGGGTTTTTGAAGAACGAACCACAGGAGTTGCCCGAGGGTTGCTTCAGCGCCCGGGTTTTGATGTACTGGTTCACGTCCGCCCGAATTTTGGCCTCGGGTTCGGGCTTCAATTGAAGCGTTGCCGAAAGCACGATTTCCTTTTTGCCTTTGATTTTGCTTTCCCGATATCCGAAGTCAAAATAGTCCGGCCCCACCGGAATTGGCGTGTCGCTGTTTTCGGGCAGCAACACCGCTTGTAACAAAATGTTACCGATCCAAATGTCGGGAATGCCGGCATTCCCGTACACCGCGCCACCCACCGTGCCGGGTACGTTGGCCAACCCCGAAATGCCCCCCAAATTGTTTTGCGAACAGGTGAGGATCAACCGCATTAGATTCACCCCGCCTTCCGCGACCACCCTGTCGCCCACGATTTGCATTTTTTCCATCCGATTGTGGATGACCAGGCCCGGGAACCCCTCATCGGAAAACAGCACATTGCTGCCACCGCCCAGCAACAAATAGGGCACTTTTTGCTCACGGGCGAATTTTCGGAACGCGATCATTTCATCGGCGTTGCGCGCCTCGCCAAAAAAGCGGGCCGGCCCACCGGTTCGGTAGGTGCAAAAATGCTTGAGCGATACGTTTTGCTGGATCTGGATTTCCATTGAACGGAATTGCGATTAATTGAAAGTTTGTAGTTTGTAGGTTGTAGTTAGTAGGGAATAAAACTACGCACTACAACCTACACCCTAATCACTTAGATTTTTGAGAGGGCGAAGTCGAGGCGTTTCAGAGTTTCCTCTTTGCCCAAGTAGACCATGAGGGTTGAGAAGTTGGGGGATTTCTCAAAGCCGGAAAGGGCCACGCGGATGGGCCAGAGGACTTGGCCATTTTTGAGCCCCAGTTCGGCGACCATGCCCGTCATGGCATCTGAAAGGGTTGTGGCCTTGGAGCTGTCGCCCTTGTCCCATTCCACTTTTGCCAATTGTTCCTTGGCCTTCGATAGCACCGATTTGAGAACCCCGGGCGTGATGTTGAATTTGGGGAGCATGATGAGCTCGTTCGCGTAATTCGCAATGGGTTGGAAGAAGGGCATGAGCGCCTCGGGAATCTCGGAAAGTTTTTTGAAACGGCCCGAGAAATCGGGGTCCTGGAGCATTTTCTTGATCATTTTTTCCTCGGAGGCGGGCAGTTTTCCCTCGATCAGAGGTTTCACCCTTTCGTAGAAGGCGTTGATGTCCTCCGTGATCATTTTTTTGATGTACTCGCCGTTGATCCACTCCAGTTTCCTCAAATCGAAAATCGCCCCGCCTTTGTGCACGCGGTCCAAGGTGAAATTTTTCACCATTTCATCGAGGCTCAGCGTTTCCTTGCCATCAGGCGAGCTCCAGCCCACCAGGGCCAAAAAGTTGAGGAGCGCCTCGGGCAGGAAGCCCTCGGCCAGGTAATCATCCACCGACACCTTGTTCTTCCGTTTGCTGAGTTTGCTTTTGTCCTCGTTGAGGATCAGCGGCAGATGCGCGAAATCGGGAATAGACCAGCCGAACGCGCGGTAGATCAAAATCTGCTTGGGCGTGTTGCTGATGTGGTCCTCGCCCCGAATCACATGGGAAATTTCCATGGTGTGATCGTCAATCACCACCGTGAAATTGTAGAGAGGCTCATTTAGGTTTTTCGCGATCACAAAATCGTCCAGCTCCCGGCTGTTGACCACGGTTTTTCCGCGGATCAGGTCCTCGAACACCACATCCTCGCTGTGT
>JACRIF010000010.1 GCA_016220125.1 Candidatus Peregrinibacteria bacterium | reverse complement strand
AGGCGCAAAGCAAAAACAAGAGCCACCGGAAACTCTATGTCGAGATGATCCATCGCATCAATGGGGGTATGACCCTGGCTGACACCATGGCCCTGTTCCCCAGGGCGTTTTCGAGCATGCAATCGGCCCTGGTGGAGGCGGGCGAGAAGAGCGGAAATTTGAAGACCGTTTTCTCCCGGATCGCGGACGACATGGAAAGCCAACAGGAATTTTCCCACAAGATCACCGGTGCCATGTTTTACCCCGTGGTGGTCATGGTGCTGGCTATGGGCATGGTGCTGGGCATGGTGATTTTCGTCATCCCCAAGGTCAGCAAGCTTTATGAACAGTCCAATGCCAAACTTCCGGCCCTGACCCAGGCTGTCATCGATATCAGCGCGTTCATTTCCGATTTTTATCCCATTGTGCTCGGCGCGATTGCCCTGATTGTGTTCGCCCTTTGGTTTTTCACCCAGAAGACGCGCGTTGGTAAATGGGCCTTTGAAACCCTGATTGCCACTTTGCCTGTTTTTGGCCGGATTTCCCATGAGAAGAACATTATGCTGTTCGCCTCCAATCTGGGAATGCTCCTCGACAGCGGCGTGCTGATCAGCAACGCCTTCGAGATCACGGAAAAGACCCTGGACAATCTTCATTACAAAGTGGCCCTGGCCAACATCCGCCATGGGATCGTCATGGGCAAGAATGTGAGCGAAATGATGGGGCTCAAGGACATCAAGACCCAAACGTTCGAGGAGCACCCGCTTTTCCCCCTCCAGGTGGCCCAGATGATCCACATCGGAGAGGTCACGGGAGGCCTGGCGAAAATGCTCATGAAAATTCGGGAAAACTACCACAAGAGCGTGGATTACTCGCTGAAGAATCTCTCCACCATGGTCGAGCCCATGATGATCTTTTTCGTGGCTTTGCTGGTGGGCTCCATCCTGCTTGCGGTCATGCTTCCGTTCTTCTATATCGGTTCGACGATCCACTAGGGTTGAAAATTTGAAAATGGTGAAAACTTGAAAATTGATCGCTATCCAGTTTTCAAGTTTTTAATTTTTCAGGTCGCCGTGGTGCGAAATGCCAAACACACTCTTTCTTGGTATACTTTCACTATGCTTCAATCGATTTCGGACAAAATTCGGCAACAGGTGAAAGACGCCTATGGGGCGATCGCCCACCCCTTTGACCAAACCCGCAAAGAATCGTGGCCTGAATTCGAGGGTTTTTCACAACGGATTCGCCCACATTCAAAGATCCTGGATCTGGGGTGTGGCAACGGACGGTTGTACGAATTCCTCAAATCGCTCGACATCGATTATCTTGGGCTCGACAACAGCTCCGCCTTGCTCGAGAAGGCTCGCGACAATTTCCCCGAAGCCTTATTCCAATTGGGGGACATGGTGCACCTTGAATTGCCGGATCGCTGTTTCGACACGGTGCTCAGCATCGCCTCCTTTCACCATATCCCCAGCCGACGCCTGCGCCTGCAATGCTTGCATGAGATCCACCGGGTCCTCAAGGATGACGGGACCCTTATTTTGACCGCCTGGAACCTGTTCCAGTGGAAATACCTCTCACGATGGATCGCCTCGATCGCCTCCTTTTTATTCCATTTCGGCTTCAAGTACGCTTGGAACGATCTTTGGATCCCCTGGTGCGGTTTTACCCTCAAACGCTACTATCACGCATTCCTCCCGCGCGAATTGCTCAACCATTTCCCGCCCTCGGAATGGGTGGTCGAGGATTTTTATTTCTCGCGCAAAGGTTCCCGGGTAAAATTCTGGAAGTCCTTCAACCTTTGCCTGATTGTCCGCAAGAAAAATGGATAAGCCAATTCAAATCGCCGGCATTCCTATCGACAATCTCACAGTCGATGAAGTCCTGGGTCGCATTGAAACGGCCATTGCCCATGGACCCCAGACGCAACTTGCGACGGTGAACCCCGAGATGATCCTCGAGGCGTCGCGCAATCCGTCGTTTTTGGAATTGCTCCGCAACGCGCAACTGAGGACCCCCGATGGCATCGGAATCCTGTGGGCATCCCATCTTTTGCAAAAATCCCCTTCCCCATCCGGGGTTTTGTCCCGCCTCCGATGGCTTGGTTCCCTTGCCTCCATCCTTTTTCGCCCACGCGCCATCCGACACCCCATTCGCGAGCGGGTGACGGGCACGGATTTGATGAAACGGATTGCCACGCTTTCCGGATCCAAGGGTTGGTCGCTTTTCCTGTTGGGCGCCCGAGAGGGCGTCGCGGAGGCAGCGATCCAAAAACTGACCATTGCTGCCCCCGAAGCCTCGTTTGTGGGCTGTTTTCAAGGCTCCCCCGACCCCAGCGACGACGCGGAAGTCTTGCGTCGTATCCATCTTGCCCAACCCCAGATCCTATTCGTGGCCTATGGCAGCCCTGCGCAGGAATTCTGGATCCGCCGAAACCTTCCCCTCATGCCCTCGGTTCGGGTGGCCATCGGAGTCGGAGGCGCCTTTGACTTCCATTCGGGCATGGTGCGCCGCGCCCCAGCGCTTTTGCGGAAAGTCGGTTTGGAATGGTTGTGGAGACTGATCCGGGAACCCCGGCGTTTCAAGCGCATTTGGCGCGCCACCGTCACCTTCCCCCTTTTCATCCTCGGGCTCTGGATGGAATCCCGTTGAATGGGGCATGGGCTTTACCAAAACCCAAACATATGATACGATCAGTATCGATCCAGGTCCCTCCCGAGCCTAACCCAAGTTTATGGCCAATCGAGGCACTCTTGGAATACAGGCGCGATACGAAGAGGTCCAATTTTTTTTCCGGAAGCATTGGACCCACTTTTTAAAGCCGGTGATTTTCGGGCTCCTGATCGGCGTCATGACCTTCGTGTTTTTTTTCGTCATGGGCGCCATTGTCACCATGTTCAGGATCACGTTCTTCTATTCGTTTTTCGCCTTTTCGGCCATTGTCGTCTCCATTTTGTACATCAACACGCTTTTTCTGCAGATCATCAACTATTTTTTCGATATCATCATCGTCACCAACAATCGCATCATCGTCTGCAAGAAAACGGTTTTCCTGAAAAACGACAACGACGCCATCGATCTCACGAAAATCCAGGATATCGGCGTTGTGGCCCATGGATTTTTGAGGAATTACCTCAATTACGGCTCTCTGGTCATCACCCTTTCCATGGCGGCGCCCCCCGTTTCCCTGAACTTCGTTCCGAACCCCCACTATTACTTGGAGCAATTGAACCGGGTCAAACGCGAAAATATCCTGCATCGACAGGAAATCCGTATTTTGGGCACCGAGGGCGTCGTGGACAAAAGCGAGCACTATTTGCAGTCCATCGACAAACTATGATTCAATACTCCCACATCTGATACGTTCCGCCATGCGGTGAGCTTTCCGAATCGATTTCCATGAATCCAATTCTATGATGCATTTTCCGGGACAACGCGCCGACGAGGAGGTACTCCACGTGATCCACAAGCACCCAGTTGTCTATATCAAAATCGCATTGGGCTTTCTCCTGTTCGTCCTGGTGCCCCTATCGGCATTCGCCTTTTTCTGGTTTCGTTTTTACCCCCTGGAATCGTTTTACAGACAAGGGCTGATAGCCGGTATTTTCGCCTCCTTCTATTTCCTGTTCGGCTTGCTTGTCACCTACATCGACCTGACCGATGAGCAGTTCGATGTTTTCATCATCACCACGGATCGACTGATCGACATCACCCAAATCAGCTTTTTCAAACGCAGCGTCTCCTCCGCCTCCCTTGAGCAAATCCAAGACACCACGGGCATGATCAACGGATTCTTCCCGACCCTTTTCCATTATGGCGATTTGACGGTCCAAACCAGTGCGGCCGAGGGAAGCACTTTCAAGATCGACCACATCGCGGATCCCGACGGGGTCGGAAAGCGGATTCTCGAAATCGCGCGCCATCGCCAAAAACCCCCTGCGCACCCGCTTCCCATCTAGCCCGAACTTTCTTGTGGCGGTCTTTCGGGGTGTGTTAAAATCATTGAGTAAACCAAATGATGATTAAATCCCCCTATCGCAGGCTTTTGCTTCCCCTTTTCGCCATCTCCCTTTTTTTGTTTCGCAGCACGGGGGTGTTGGCGGATTCGTCTGTGACGCGCGAAATTGCCTTAGGCAAATCGGGCGATCGTCTGCAGTCCCCCGTGGTTCAACTTGGACAATCCTTCAACTCCGTCATCCTGAAGTTGGACCATTTCGTGAAGGACCTTGAGGTGAATTTCAACCCTTCGCAACCGAATGCGTGGGAACCCGTCATCACCCATGACGACGGCTACGGTTCCTCTTTTTTGCTTTTCACGTCGCCGACCCGCTCGATCCAATTCAAGAAAAAACCGGAGGGCAATGAGCAGTTGCTTTCGTTTTCCGCGGAGTTTTTCTTTGCCGATGCCCCTTTGGCCCTGCGCGACACACTGCTCGCCGGTCCCCAAACCCCCTCGGACTTCAGAATCATTCCCCGTTCCGAATGGGGCGCGGACGAGTCCTTTCGCTATTGGACCCCCGACACCTCTTCCCTTACGGTTGGCACCACCAGCGAGAGCGACAATGTCATTGCCAATGCCGATCCTTGCCCTGATTACGCCGTAAAATACAAAGACGAGGTGGCTACTGACCGCACGATCAACACCAGCCCTTCCGGGGATGTGCTTGTGTGGCCATTGTCCTACTCAAAGAAGGAACGGAAAATCGTGATCCACCACACCGATTCCGAGGTGCGCGACCTGAATGGCGATTTCAAGACCGATACCCAGGATTTCGCGGCCATGATGCGGGCGATCTACCGTTTTCACACGTTTACCCGAGGCTGGGGCGATATCGGCTACAATTATGTGATCGACCCCCTGGGCAATATTTACGAGGGCCGATACGGCGGAGATCGGGTGATCGGCGCCCATGCCCAATGCTTCAACAACGGAAGCCTTGGTATTTCGGTCATCGGTGACTATCAAAGCAATCCCGTGCCGGAACCCGCCCTCAATTCCCTGATCCGCCTTGTCGCCCTGAAGGCGCAGCAGTTTGGCATCGATCCCCAGGCGAATTCCCTTTTCCGAGGCAAGGATTTGCCCAACATCCTGGGACATCGCGATGTTCGCCCCACCTCCTGCCCCGGCGACAAATTGTATGCCGCGCTTCCCAAAATCCGCGAGCGCGCCGGGTTCTCGGTTCGAAGCGGCGCCTTCACCGACACGGCACCCACCGCCCAACCTTTGGACTACAATGCGGAGCCTCTCAGTTCGGTTTCAACCCTTTCGCTTTTGCCCAACCAAAAAAAGGAAATCGTCTTGCGATTCAAGAACACGGGCAACAAGGCATGGGACAGCAACACCTGGCTTCATGTTGCCCTCAACGACCGTGAAAGCGCCCGTGTCGTTCCGCTGATTTCCGATAAAACCTTTGTGGCCGCGGACCTCCAGGAAAATATGGTTTCCCCTGGCGACACCGGCACGTTCAAGGTGGAGTTCGAATCCGGCTATTTCGCGGCCAATGCCGATTTCCAATTGGCCCCTGTTGTCAACGGGCGGTACAAGGTTTCGCGCGCGTCCATGACGGTTCCCGTTCAAGTCCAGGCGCCTCAATTCTCATATTCGGTCGTGAAAACCTCGTTGCCCACCGGCACTGTTTTCCAGGGGCAGAAAATCGAGGCCAGCCTCCAGTTGCAGAACACCGGAAACACCCGATGGGTGAATTACGGCCCCCATGCCATCCGTTTGGGAACCGAAGGGGTCCGCGACCACCGCAGTGCGCTTTCCCCCAAAACCCCCACCCGGCTGGCCCATTTGGTCCAGAGCGAGGTGGCGCCCGGGGAAATCGGCACCTTTGTTTTCGATTTGGAGGTTCCCCTCAAGCTCCAAGGGCAGGTTCGCGAGCGATTCACCCCGGTGATCGAGCGGGTGAGCTGGCTTGAGGACAAGGGGCTGGCCTTCAATGTGATTGTCAAAAAACCCATCCACATGGCCCGTATTTCGGAAAAAACCGACATCGCCACCCTGATGCCCGGCGAAATGCGGAAAATTCAGATAACCCTGGAAAACCGCGGCGATTTGACGTGGGATGCCGATACCATGAAGATCGGGATTTTGGCCAAAGAGCTCAAGGCGTTCAAATCCGACATCATCCCCATGAATCCCGTCCCCCCACGAACCACCGCCACGTTCGATTTTTGGATCCAGGCGCCATACCGCGAGGTGGATGGCAGCGTGTTTTTGAACTCAAAGTTCCGAAAAATCCAAATTCGCGGAGGCACGGCCCGATTTCTGATCCATGTCCCCGCCCCCCGTTTGCGGGCCCAGAAGACGGACCAAACTTCCACCACCGTTTCCTTGAGACCCGGTGAGGAGAAGGAGATCATGGTTCGGTTCAAGAATTTGGGGAATGCCGTGTGGAAGAGCAAGGGGCCGAATGCCGTTGCCCTTGGAACCTCCCTGCCGAAAGACCGGGCCAGCGCCCTTTATCTCAGTTCGTCCTGGGCCAACAAATCCCGGGCGGGGCATCTGGTCGAAGCCGAGGTGAAGCCTGGCGAAGTCGGCACCTTCCTGTTCAAGGTGAAACCCACTACCCGTGGAACATTCCGCGAGGCATTTCAATTGGTCATGGAACAGGTTGGCTGGATCGAAGGGGGAACCGCCACATGGGATTTCAATGTTTCCGGAGACAAACTCACCGGGGGCATCGATCCCCTCAGCGATGCGCGCGACAACCGGGTGAACGCCGCGGTCATCTCCAAAGTCAAATCCACGACTCCGATCTCGAGTGGAAACACTTCCATCTCGCAAGTTCCCGCCCTTTCAACCCCCGTTGCGGAAAAACCGTTCCGAGTCCGCCTTTCCTACGGCGCGGACGACGCCAAGGTGACCGCCAACCGCAATTTCAAGGTGGTCGGGA
This sequence comes from Candidatus Peregrinibacteria bacterium, assembly GCA_016220125.1. Classification (GTDB taxonomy): domain Bacteria; phylum Patescibacteriota; class Gracilibacteria; order UM-FILTER-43-11; family UM-FILTER-43-11; genus FEN-1329. The sequence goes on along the minus strand of JACRIF010000010.1, from coordinate 839 downwards.
AAAGCGGGGAGGTTTTGTTCGACCTTAAGACAGGCGCTTTGGCCGAAATCCGTCATGTGAATGACAATTTCCATGTCCAAGTTGGCACCGATGTGCGAAATTCCTCTGTGATCCGATTTGTTCCTTCCGAGGGCGGCGTGATGGAAATCCGCACAATGGAACGCCGGCCCGCATGGAACAACACCCTCAACGACAATCAATTTCGAGGCATCCTCGAGGTTCGCGCGGTCAATGGCACCGCCGCCTACATCAACGAGCTTCCGCTCGAGGATTACATGAGGGGGTTGGCCGAGGTTTCGAACGACACCCCTTTTGAAAAACAAAAGGCGCTCGCTGTTTTGGCCAGAACCTACGCCCGCTATTACATGGACGATGTGCATCGCAAATTCCCAGGGCTTCCCTACGACGGTTCCGACGATCCGGCTATTTTCCAGCGTTATCTGGGTTACGGGGTCGAGCTCCGATCCCCCAATTTTTCGAGCGCCGTCCTGGCGACCCAGAATCAAGTCGTCACCTATTACGGGAAGCTCATCAAGACCCCTTATTTCAACCAAAGCAACGGCAAAACCCTTTCCGCGCTCGAGGTGTGGGGCTGGAAGGATACCCCTTATCTCCAATCCGTGCTGGATCCGTATTGCGATGGGTTGAAGCAAAACGGGCATGGCGTTGGGCTCAGCGGTTGCGGCGCCGAGGGCATGGCGAAGGCCGGGAAAAAATTCGACGCGATTATCAAATATTATTACCAAGGGGTTCAAATCGAGGAGATGAAATTTTAAATCCCCATTGGGGCTCCAGCCGGGGCTCCAATTGAGGCTTCGATGGGGTTATCCAGTTTTATT
>JACRIF010000104.1 GCA_016220125.1 Candidatus Peregrinibacteria bacterium | reverse complement strand
TGTCGAAGATGCCTTCGATCTCGAGTCCGGCGGCGTGCAATCCGCGGATAGCCTGCTCACGACCCGTGCCAACGCCTTTCACGAACACCTTCAACTTCTGGACTCCGTACGGAACCACGCGTTCGACCACCTTCTCGGCGGTGACGGTGGCGGCATAGGGAGTGGATTTTCGGGTGCCCTTGAAACCGCAGGCTCCAGCGGAGGCCCAGGCGAGAACGTTCCCATTGGGTTCGGCGATCGAAATGATGGTGTTGTTGTAGGTTGCGGTGACGTGGGCATGCGCCAAAGACACAGTCTTGCGAACGCGCTTTCGGCTCGCGGCCTTTCCGGCGCCGACGGCGACCACGGGGGCCGCTGCCTTGGCGTCTTTGGGGGCCTCACCCTTGGCGGTTTTTGCCTCGGGAGCCGCCACTGCCGATTTCACTTTCTCTTCAGCCATAGTAGTTATGAAAATTGGGATTAAAACAGGGTCTTCGGATGTCGAAGATTCGGATTTAGAATTTTACGATTAGGTCTTGCTCTCCTTCAAGCGTCCGCTACCCATGGTCACGCGCTTGCCGCGCTTGGTGCGGGCATTGGTCTTGGTGCGCTGGCCGCGAGCCGGCAAACGTCGGCGATGGCGGAAACCGCGGTAGGTGCCGATATCCTGAAGGCGCTTGATGTTTCCAGTCACAAGACGGCGGAGGTCGCCCTCGACCGTGTGCTTGGCAACCGATTCACGGATTTTCTGCTCCTCATCGGGGGTCAGGTCATCGGTTCGAGTGTCGAGATCGATCTTGCATTCTTTCAGGATCGTGCGACTCAGGTTATTTCCGATTCCATAGACGTAGGTCAGTCCGACCTCGATCCGTTTCCCTTTGGGGAGATTGATTCCAGCGACGCGAACCATGAGGAGAGAAAATTAATTTATATAAAAAAATAAATTACAAAAATTATTTTTAGGTTTAATTTATGTAATTTTTATTAGCAAAATAGAACGACTAGCCCTGGCGCTGCTTGTGCTTTTTCACAGCAGGACAGATCACACGGACTACGCCCTTGCGCTTGATCACGCTGCATTTCTCGCAGATTTTTTTGACAGACGCTCGGACTTTCATGGGAATGGGTTACTTATGGCGATAGATAATACGTCCTTTGGTCAGATCATAGGGGGTGAGCTCGACGGTGACCAGATCCCCCGGCAGAATACGGATGTGATTCATGCGAACCTTGCCCGAGATGTGGGCGAGAACGGTGTGCCCCTTATACTCTTCTCCAATCAATTCGACTCTGAAGGTTGCATTGGAAAGGCATTCCAATATCTTGCCTTCTACCTCGATGACTTGTTTGGCCATAAGAGTGCAATTGAACAAAAGCGGTAAGAGTGTATCTGATTAGAAGTGCGGATGCAAGGGATTTTTTAAGGAAATCAAGCTAAAATCTCGACTCCTGTTTCCGTGACCAAAACGGTGTGCTCGAAATGGGCCGAAAGGCTCTTGTCCACGGTGACGATGGTCCAGCCGTCTTTCCGAGTGAAAACATCCCCTTTTCCCATGGTGGAAATCGGCTCGATGGCCAACACCATGCCCGGTTTCATCGTGGGGCCCGTGCCCTTTCGCCCGGCGTTCAGGATCTCGGGGGGCTCGTGAAGATCGATGCCCACACCGTGTCCCGTGCAACTGATCACCGGGGAGTAGCCCTGGTCCTCCAGGGTTTTTTGGATCACGGCGGAAATATCGCCAATCTTGCCTCCGGGACGGACGACCTGAATCGCCTTGGCCAACGCCTGTTTGGTGGTTTTCACAAAATGGCGCACGTCCGGTTTCACCTCGCCCACCAAAACGGTCAGACAGGCATCCGTGTAGAGGTTTTGATGCATGACACCGCCATCCAACCCCACGATATCCCCCGATTTGAGGATGCGATCCTCGCTGGGGATTCCGTGGACCACTTCCTCATTCACGGAAATGCAAAGAGTGGCGGGAAACCCTTGATACCCCTTAAAAGCGGGGGTGAATCCCGGATGGCTCAGAATATGTTTTTCGGCGATCTGGTCCAATTCCCAAGTGGAGATTCCGGGGCGCACGGCCGCGGCGACCACCTGCAATGTTTCCGCAAGGAGCTTCCCCGCCAACCGCATCGCCTCGATCTGGGCCGGTGTTTTGATCGGAATCGCTGTCATGGGATATCGTTCTAAATCTTACTCTTCACTCTTAACTCTTAACTTTTAACTCTTAACTAAAAAGGTATGCCACGCGCTCCAGCATATCGGCGGTCACCGTGTCGATCGCCTGTTCCCCGTCCACCTCGATCAGACGGTCCCGGTCGTAAAAGCTCTTGATCACGGGAACCGTTTCCCGTTTGTAGTTCCCGATCCGTCGTTTCACGCTTTCAACGTTGTCGTCGGCCCGGGTAATCAATTTTCCACCGCACAGTTCGCAGGTGTCCGCCTTGTAAAAAGGAGGATAGATGCCTTGGCAAACGGAGCAGATGCGTCGTTGGCTGAGGCGCTTGAGGGACTCGTCCTCGGAAATCTTGATATAAACGGCGAACGCGTCCCGTTTGTTTTTGGCCAAAAAGTCGAGGAGCTTGGTGCCCTGGCTCAAGGTTCGGGGAACTCCATCGAACAGGATCGCCTGCCCGGGACCCGCATCGCTGACATATTGTTCGACCACCCCCATCACGATGTCGTCATCCACCAGATGTCCGGCTTCGACCGGCTCCTTGATCAAAAGACCGGTGGGCGTTCCCGCCGCGATCATTTTCCTGAATTGGTTTCCTATGTCGAAAGTTTTGAGGTTGTACTTCTCGGCCAGGGCTTTTCCCTGGGTTCCCTTGCCGGATCCTTGCATCCCGAACAAAATGATGTCCATGTTGTAATTATAGGGACTCGGAATTCAGGACACAGGAAACAGCTGAGTCCTGTGTCCTGTATTCTGATTGCTTAGTACAATTTCTCGTAATCGTGCATGATCAACTGGGCATCGATTTGGCGAATGAGCTCAAGCACCACACCGACCATGATGATCAAACCGGAACCGCTCACGATAAGATCGGAGGAGGAAAGCGAAGTGAATTTGGTGAAGAGCATCGGGACAATGGCCACAATGGCGATGAAGAAACCTCCGAACAGATTCAGATGGTTTGAGGTTTTAGCCAAAAATTCAGCCGTTTGCTTGCCGGGGCGAATGCCAGGGACGAATCCACCGCGTTTTTGGATGGAATCGGAAATGGTCTC
>JACRIF010000103.1 GCA_016220125.1 Candidatus Peregrinibacteria bacterium | reverse complement strand
GGGGTCGAACAAAGTTGGCCCACGCCCTTGAATGCACCACGAAAATTTAAAGGTCTAAGGGGTCCGGGGCACCGTGGCCGTGATCAAAGGCGGTCCTCGGCATTTCGATGGTCACACGGCTCATGGTCCCCGGCGGGTTTTCCTGGGCATCTTTTGCCCGCCCAAAAGGTGCCCGCCCGCCCGGCGAGGGCAAAAAACAAACAAACAAAAAATCCAATCTACAAAATATCGATTGATGTATAATGCATGGGCAAATTAATCCGAATCCCATGAGCGAGAATACGGTTTACGATGTTTTGATCATTGGCGCCGGGCCGGCCGGCTACACTGCGGGCATCTATTCCAGCCGTGGAAACTTGAAGACTCTCTGTTTTGAGGGTTGGCAACCCGGAGGATGGCTCACCACCACCACGATGGTGGAGAATTTCCCGGGATTCAAAGACGGGATCATGGGTCCCCAACTGATGGCCGACATGCGCGCCCAGGCCGAACGGTTTGGGGTCCAATTTGTGCGGAAGAGCGTGACCAAGGTCGATTTTTCGAGCCAACCGTTCAAGGTTTTCGCCGATGACGAGGTTTACACGGCCCATTCCGTGATTATCGCCTTGGGCGCCAAGGCACGACGGCTCGGGTTGCCCTCGGAGGACCGATTGTGGGGCAAGGGGGTCACCACGTGCGCCACGTGCGACGGGTTTTTCTACAAGGGCAAGACCGTGGCCGTCATCGGTGGTGGCGACACGGCTATGGAGGAGGCCCATTTCCTCACCAAATTCGCCAGCAAAGTTTATTTGCTCAACCGTTCCGAGTCCTTCAAGGCATCAGCGGTGATGCTGGATCGCATCAAGCAGGAGCCGAAGATCGAAATACGCATCAACCAGGTGGTGGACGAGGTGCTCGGCGACAAGAAAGTCACGGGCCTCAGGCTCAAGGACACCAAGACGGGGCAATTTTCCGAATTGCCCGTGGACGGGATGTTCCTGGCCATCGGCCAGATCCCCAGCACCGAACTCCTGAGGGGGCAAATAGAATTGGATCCTTTGGGCTTTGTGCTTCAAAAGAAGCATACCCACACCAGCGTGCCGGGTGTTTTCGCGGCGGGGGATTGCGTGGATTACCGCTACAAGCAGGCCGTGGCCTCCGCGGGCATGGGTTGCGAGGCCGCCATCGACGCCAAGTTGTGGCTGGGGGAACATAAGTAGCTTTGAGCTGAGAGCTGTGAGCCAATAAATAGATTTCGTTTTTCCATCTTTTCTTATTCCTGCGCAGGCAGGAATCTATTTTATCTTTTTTGCGCTCCCCGCGCGGGGGCATGCTTTTTGACTGGCCAAAAAGCATGCGGAAAAAGCCACCCGGGGGTTTATGATTCACCTCCCGACGTTATACTTTTTTCCATCGGTGCAGTTCAACATAAACCCCCCGGTCCCCCCATGCCGAGAAACCCTAAAACAAAAACCCCACCCTAGATTCCCCCGCAGTCAGTGCGGGGGAATGAAAAAGTGGGGTTTCGAAGTTTTGATGGAATTATTTCGCTTTGGCGGCGGCCTTTTTCTTGGTGGCCGAGGCCTTGCGGGCGACGGTCTTGGGTTCGACGACCTTGCCGACCTTCGCGGGCTTGGCAGTGGTCTTGTGGGCGGCCTCGTAGCGCTGTTTCAGCATTTCCAAGTCGGGAGCCTTGCCCGGTTCGGGCAGGATGGCTTTGGCCTTCTCGACGATCTGCTTGAACACCTCGGGGTTGTTGGCCGCAAGCTCCGCGAGCATTTTGCGGTTGATGGCGATTCCCGCCAGATCCAAGGCATAGATGAAGCGGCTGTACTTGATGCCCAAGTCTCGGCACGCGGCGTTGATGCGCAGGATCCACAATTGGTGGAATTCTCGCTTCCGCTCCTTGCGATGCCTGTAGGCATGCTGGCCGGCTTTCGCATTCGCGTTTTTGGCGAGTTTGAGGGTGTATCGGTGTTTGCCGCGGTACCCCTTGGTAGTTCTAAATAATTTCTTGTGGCGTTTCCGAGAGGCCACTCCATGTTTGACTCGGGTCATCTTGGTGGGGAATTATAGATTAAGAACTCAGTAGTCAGGACTCAGAAGTCAGATTACATTCCGGGGAGCATGCGCTTGAGCTGTTTGTTGTAAACGGCCGGGGCGGTCATGGTGTGACCGAACGCGCGCTTCTGCTTTTTGGACTTCTGTTGCAGAAGATGGTTGTGGGCGGCCTTGTTGTGGCCGTATTTGCCGCTGCCCGTCATTTTGAAACGCTTCTTGGCACCGCTTTGGGTCCGGATTTTGCCAGGCTTGCACTTGTT
>JACRIF010000102.1 GCA_016220125.1 Candidatus Peregrinibacteria bacterium | reverse complement strand
TTTTGGTCCCCGTGGGCGCTTTGGTTTACTTGGCTTTGCTTTTCAAAAGCAAAGCGGTGACCGTTGAGATGATGGGGCTGCTCAAGAATAAATCGTGATCGCGTTCCATGCATCAAGAGGAGAAAAATCTAAGGCGCCGAGGGTTTGAGCTGATTGCCGGTATCGACGAGGCGGGGCGCGGTCCCTTGGCAGGCCCGGTGGCCGCCGCCGCGGTGATTTTTGATGGCTCCTACCGGAACCCCGGCATCCGCGACTCCAAGCAATGCACTGCCCTTCAGCGCGAGAAACTATTTGTGGAAATCAAAAACGCCGCGCTTTCCTATGCGGTTTGCCTGATCAGCCCGAAGGAGATCGATGCCATCGGAATCCTGAATGCCACCAAATTGGCCATGCGACGGGCGGTTTTGAAGCTTGACCCCAAACCCGACTTTATTTTGATCGATGCCGTCTCCATCAACCTCGACGGCATTCCCCAAAAGGGCATCATCCGAGGGGATGACACGGTTTTCTCGATCGCCGCCGCCTCCATCCTGGCCAAGGTCACCCGAGACCACGCCATGATGAAATACCATCTAAAATACCCTGGATACGGTTTTGACCAACACATGGGCTACGCCACCGAGGCACACTTGGAAGCCATCCAAAAACTGGGCCCTTCGCCGATCCATCGTATGACGTTCGCCCCCCTCAAAACAATTTAGTGGGATTTTTTGTCCGAAGAGCCGAACAGGGTGTGGTCGGGTTTTTCGTGGGAGCGCGAGTAGACGCGGAGTTCGTAGGTGATCTCGGTACCATAGACACTTTCCAACCCCTTTTTCAGGTGCTCGTCCATCGCTTTTTCGCTCATTTCATGGAGCGGAGCGGCGTTGTCGACAAAAATGATCAGGTGATTGTTTTCCAACAGCAATTCCTTCACATGACTCATGATCAGCTTATGCAGTTTGGCGTGGGTCATGGCTTCCGCCAATTTCTTGATCTGATGTTCCATAATATTTTATTTAGGTTGTGCCAACTATACCAATCCGTCCTGTTAATTTCAATGTTTGACTTTTTTGACGCAGTCTTCATAATCTCAGCGTTCTTTTCACAAGCTCGTTTTACACCTTTGACAGGTTTAAAGGCCCCTCTCCCGGGACTCACGACCCGTGCGATGCTTCTGCGAAAGGACCCCTTATTTTTTTAACTCATCTTTATGGGTAAAAAGTTATTTGTCGGAAGTGTTTCCTACAACACCAACGATGAAGGTCTCAAGGAAGCCTTCGCACAGGCGGGAACGGTTGTCTCCGCCACGATTATCATGGATCGCGCCTCGGGCCGATCGAAGGGGTTCGGTTTCGTTGAAATGTCCACCGATGAAGAGACCCAAAAAGCCATCGACATGTGGAATGGCAAGCCTTTGGACGGACGCAACATTGTGGTGAGCGAGGCTCGCCCCCCACGTCAGGATTTCACGCCCCGCACCGGAGGCGGAAGCAGCTTCTAAAGTTTGGTCTTCGCACCTTGAAAAACCCTCCGATACGCATCGGATGGATTTTTGCAATTGAGCTCACATGTGGATGGTGGACGCTGGGGGGCTCGAATCAGCCTGCGCCGAGGCTTCGGCCGACGCGCCCTCGACCCTCCCCGCACGAAAGCTGCGGGGATGCTCCAGTCAAATTTTTGCGTAGACATAAATGGTGGACGCTGGGGGGCTCGAACCCTCGACCCTCTGCGTGTAAAGCAGATGCTCTACCAACTGAGCTAAGCGTCCATTTCCTCCGCTACCGATTGACTTTAGCAAACTTAAGAGGAGGCACGCAAGAAGGCGAACCGCTTTACAAAATCAGTTTTCTTGATAAAATCGGATGGCACTCAACTCATGGCGCTATCGTCTAGTGGTTAGGACGGCGGATTCTCATTCCGTCAACCGGGGTTCGATTCCCCGTAGCGCTACCAACCACACTCATTCACCCGGAGTGTTTTTAAATTGAAATAGAATAGGACCCGGGGTTCGATGCGAAAAAGGTACGACCGAGCCCAAAAGGGGAGGGTAGTGACTATTTGAGCACTCGCAGCAAGCCTGAGCGCGAAGTCGGTCGAAGCGTCGAAGGCACAGCGAGAGGATTCCCCGTAGTGCTACCAATTGCACCCATTCCCACGAAGGGTTTTTTGAATTGAAGTGGAGGCGAACCCCTTTCTTTTGTTGTGCTGATTTTCCATTGTGCTAAGATGCATGCGAAGTTAAGCCAACCCTATGCCTTCTGCCCGAGATTTAGCGATTCTGGAAGATTTGCCCCCTGTGAAAATATGGGGAGAGTCCCTGGATGACATTGGAGCCTTGAAATCCTTTCGGGGGAAATTTGTCGTCACGGACGATGGCAAGTTTTTTGCGAAGCTCTATCCCGCTACCGAGTGGGATGGAATCGAATTCTTCCACGATATGCTGGTTCGGGAATTGGGGGTTAAAGGCGCCGAGAGCATCGATGTGAAGGAGGTGATTGTCGGCGGGGGAAAGATCGACCTGGATCTTCAGGCGGGCTCCGTGAAATGCCGGCTCCATGGAAAGAGCACGGTTTACGGCGACTACGATCCATTCGCCTTGGATACCGACGCCATCGCCATTGAAATTCAGGAGGCTTTTGACTTGGGGGATACCCCCGTGGACGTGGTGACGGACTATGAACAATAGATTCCCATAGGGGCTCCGATGGGTGCTCCGATTGGGGCTCCAATGGTGGGGGCTCTATTTGGCGGCGTCGCGCGCCTTCACAATGTCCTGCGGGCGCGTGGTGATCACCTTGTCTTCAGCATAGCTTGCGATGATTTGGATGGCCACATGCTTCAGACCGGCGAAGAACAGGCCCTGGCCCACAGTTGAGTTGAGCAACAGGAATTTTTCGCCCTCCGTGAGATTGAACATTTTCACCAATCCCTCCACCGCGCTCGGGGACTGCTTGAGCAGGATCTGCATGGAGGAGTTCGTGATGATGGGGCGACCATAGTCCGACTTGATGAAGTCCTCCACGTCCTGGGTGATGGTGGTGATGCCCAAGTAATACTTGCGGGCGCGTTTGACCAAGCCGTACAGGAAGCGCGCGCTGTCCTCGTATTGCACCAGCGACCAGGCCTCGTCGATGACCAGCATGCGGCGCTTGAGTTGAGATCGGACGCGGTTCCAGATGTAATTCAAGATGATGTACATGGCGATGGGCCGGAGCATGTCCTCGAGGTCGCGGATGCAGAACACCACCATGCCGGAACCGAGATCCACATTGGTCGGCTTGTTGAACACGCCGCCAAAGGTTCCCACCGTGTATTTTTGCAGGCGTTGCGCCAGGTTTTCGCCTCCCTTCATGCTGATCAGCACATCGTGCAGGTCCTCCATGGTCGGAGGCTCCATGGTGCCGGGATTCGGCGTTTCCATGGTGATGCCTTTCAGGGCGTAGGTGTCGATCAAGGCCTTATCCATTAAACCCTCTTCTTCGGGGTTCAATTTGCCGAGCATCAAATTCAAAAGCCCATGCAGGGTGATGATGTTGGCCCTGAGCAGGTCTCCCGGTTTTTGCTCCTCCTCCTTGATTGGCAAAGGAAGGTCGAACGGGTTGATGCGGCGATCGGAATTGAGGGACACTTTCAGATACGTGCCACCCACCGTCTTGGCCAATTCCTCATACTCGTTTTCCGGGTCGATGACGATCACGTCGGTGCCCATCATCATGGAACGCAGGATCTCGAGCTTCACGGCATACGATTTGCCGGCGCCAGAGGTGGCGAACACCACCGAGTTGGCGTTTTCGAGCGCGAACCGGTCGAAGATGATCAAGCTGTCGTTGTGGCGGTTGATGCCGTACAAAATTCCCTCATTCGAGGTCAACTCCGACGACGTGAAGGGGAACGAGGTCGACAGGGGGCCGGTGTTCATGTTTCGGCTGATCTCCAATTCGTCCATGGCCAACGGCAACGTCGAATTGAAGCCGTGCTCCATCTGCAAGTTGGCCGTCTTGGTGAGCACCAGGCGACCGCCCAGCACGCTTTCCAATCGGGTTTGGATTTTTTTCAGTTTCTCGTCATCCTCCGAGTAGATGGTGATGTAGAGTCCATACTGGAAGAAGCGCTCCTCTCCGCGCTGGATGTTGCGGCGGAGCTCCTCGGCATCGGCCAACGCCGTTTCCAAGGCGGGGTCCGCCACCATGCCCTTCTCCTGCTCAATGCGCATGGAGGACTGGATTTGGGCCACCTTCTTTTTCAAAAATTTCATGATGGCCGCGCTGCTCGTGGGGTACACGAACATGGAAATATCCATGGCCACGTCGAAGTTCACCACGGGCGACAGCCAGTTCGCCTCGATGAAGCGGGGATAGGAGAAGACGAAAAAGGTCTTCCCGACCCAGTTGTTCAATCGGAATTTGTCGAACAGGAATTCCATGGAGGACGGCGCGATCAAATCCTTGATGCTCGCCAACCCCTCCTTGTAGATTTTTTCCGCCTCGCGGATTTGCTGCTCCTCCGTTTTGTTTTCGGCCCCGGTTGCAGGCGTGCCCGCCTTGGCCGCTCCTCCTTTGGGTTTTGGGGGTGGGAACAGGGTCAGTTTCAATTTTTGCAGGAAGCCCATTTTCGGCGCCTGTTTTTTGGATTGTTCGTCAAAAACCACGCCTTGGGCTTTTTCGGCCTCCAACCGTCGTTTCAGGGAGTCCGGAATCCCTGGAGCCGCGGACTGACCGGTTGGGGGATCCAACGGATTCAGAAACGCGAAGTTCGGTTTTTCGGAGTTGCCCTGTGCATGTCCCTTTTTGAGTTCCATGTTTATTTTTTTAATCTCATTATTATAGCATCAAAGAGGGGAAATTTCAATCCTTCCAACCCCGAAAACCCCTTTAAAAAGCGGGTTTATCACCAAATTTAGTTGACACATAATCTAATTATTATTTTATAAAACTATTTTTGGGTGTATTCTAAGCCAAAAGTGGCTTATTGGTATCGGCTCGGGACAGTTATTGACAAAAAGTTAATTATTGTTACTATAACAACCTTAATCTGTTGTTTATGGCGGATAAACCCCACTTGCGTTTGGTCCCTTCCGTGGATGAATCGCTTGATCGTGAAGTTGCCGATTTGCCCTATTTTGCGGTCCCTCAAGAAATGAACCCTGATTCCCTAAGACAATACTCGGAATTGGTCATGGCCAATTGCGCGTATGTGCTTGAACATGGAGATGCGATGACCGATGAGCAGTGTTACATGATTTTGAAAAAATTTGATAAAAAATTTCTTAAGGTCAAAAAAACCGATGAGGCCATTTTGGTATGGGATCCCGAAAATCCAGAACACCACAATCAATCGGTCAAAAAACGGCTCCTGGATCTTTGCCGAAATTTTCGAAAGCGGTACCTTGAAAGTCTCAACCCCCCTGCCCCTACTCCAAAAAGCAACACGACCAAGGGCTAGTCGGCGATGAGCACAGGGAGCTATTCGTCCGTTTCTTTATCAATTTCTTTCAGTAGACTTTCGGCAACCTGCCCCTGCTCTTTTTTGCTCAGCGCTTTTGGCATGCCCCTTCGGAAGTGTCTGACCGCCTGCGCGATGAGTTCCGATTTTTCAATTGTCCTACCTTCCTCGTAGGGCAACATCTGGTTTATTCCTTTGAGCTTTGCCTCATTCAATGCGCGGTCCGCTACTTCCTTAAGCACATGTGGGTTCTCATTTTTTTCGCTCCATTGGGCGTATCCCCCCGAAATCGTGAATTTAGGGGCAGGCGGTATGCCCGATTCCGACTCGACCGCCTTGACCACTTTGTCCGCAACGTTTTTTGCGTCTTCCAGATTGGTATCGGATAGAATAATGATGAACTCCTCGCCACCAATCCTTGCTATGGTATCGCTAGAGCGGAGCTTGTGGCCAACGATGTCAGCGAGCCTCTTTATCACCAAATCGCCCACATCATGGCCTTCGATGTCATTGATTTTCTTGAAATCATCGATATCGATCATCATCAATGTAAGGGGATGACCGGTTCTTTTTGCCCGGTCGATCTCTCTCACGATCGTTTCCTGGTAGGACCTCAGATTCGGAAGCCCCGTCAGCGTATCGATACGCGCGTCCTTTTCCGCCTGATGTTTTTCGTGGTACAAGGTTTCGTTTTCAAGCAAAAGATGCTCCTTCTCCCTTTTGCTTTCCTGGAGCAGGAATTGGGCGGCCTCAAAGTTCCTTTTCAATTTTTGTATCTCCGCCTGCAATTTTTCAATAGATTCCTCAGTCCTTATTGTTTTTTCAATGGACTGGACTCTCCCTGGCCACATTTTTTCTCTTGTCGTTCGACCCATTCAGTTTTTATTTAAATCTTAATATTATACCAAAAAAACGACTTTTTTTCAAGACGCTTGTCGAGCTTTTTAGGAATTTAGCTTCGTTAGCTTATTAGAGGGTCGCCTAAAAAGCTAATGAAGCCAACCAGCTCAATCAACCTTTCCCCATCCCGATGAGACCGATGATCAGGCCCACGACTGAAAGCATTCCGCCGATGATCCAGAAACGCATGGTGACCTTGGATTCCCCCCAGCCTTTTTTCTCGAAATGATGATGGATCGGGGCGATCAGGAAGACTTTTCGGCCGAACAGTTTTTTGGAGACCAATTGGATGATGACCGAGAGCGTCTCGGCGATGAAAACACCTCCCACGATCAGCAGGACGACCAGGGAGTTCGTCATCATGGCGATGACCCCGAGCGTCGCGCCGAAGGCCAATGCGCCGGTGTCGCCCATGTAGAAGAGCGCCGGGGGCACATTGTTCCATAGGAAAGCCAACAGGGTTCCGATCAGGATTCCGCAAAACAGGGCCAGCATGGTGAGCCCCTTGGCGTAGGCGATGGCCCCAAATGCGATGAACGCGAATATGAGCAGTCCTCCCGCCAAACCATCCAGTCCGTCGGTGATGTTGACCGCGTTCGAGGTGGCGACGATCACGAGGATGAAGAGGGGGATGTACCACCAGCCGATCGAGAAATCCCCGACACGGGGGATGTGGATGCTGGAAAAGCCCAGTTTGTAGTAGAACCACAGGGCCCCCACGATGGCGAAGACCGTCAGCAACAGGAATTTCGGCTTGGCCTTGATTCCCTTTCCCCCTCCGACCTGGAACACGTTAAACAGGTCGTCCACGGCGCCCAGGATCCCCACGGCCACCAAGGTGAACAAAGGCAAATAGACTTCGCCACGGCTCAGCAATGAGCTTGGGAGCCAACCGAGCAGGGCCATGAGACGTGAAATCAGGATCACGATGACGACCGATCCCCACATGACCACTCCGCCCATGGTGGGCGTTCCGCTCTTTTTGGCGTGCAATTCATGGAACAGGGTGGCCGCCTTTCCGTCCATCGACACATCGCGGATCTGCTTTCCCAATTTGAAACGATAGGCCAGCCTCAGAAACAGGGGCGTGAGCAAGAGCGTGACGAGGAATGAGATGGCTCCCCATCCGAACACCTCGATGAGTTTGGGAACGTGGGTCATAAGTTTATCGCAAGTTTGAAATTACGAGTTACGAATTACGAGTTGTGTGGATTTTATTCGTAATTTGAAACTCGTAATTCGTAATTATTTAGTCGAAATCGGAGGTTCGGCGTCGTTCGACATCATAGAATCTCATTTGAGCCTTGTCGAACCGGAGTTCCGCTTTTCCGATGGGGCCGTTGCGGTGTTTTCGCACAAACACCTCGGTGATGCCCATCTCGTCCTCCGACACATTCTCCTCGTAATAATCCTTTCGATAGAGCATCAGCACCACGTCGGCGTCTTGCTCGATGGCGCCGGATTCGCGCAGGTCGGATAGTTGGGGAATTTTCGGGTTCCGGAGCTCGACCGCGCGCGAAAGCTGGGACAGCGCCATGATCGGCACCCTGAGCTCGCGCCCCAATTCCTTGAGGGAACGGGAAATCTCGGAGATTTCCTGGACGCGGTTGCCCTGATAGGCGGGGGTTCCCGTGGACATGAGCTGGAGGTAGTCGAGAATGATGATGTCGAGGCCGTGCTCCATTTGGAGGCGACGGGCCTTGGCCTTGAGCTGGGGGATGGACATGCCCACCGAATCGTCGATGTAGATGGAGGCCTGGCTCAATTTATCCATGGCGGAGCCCATGTTGCCGAAATCCTTGTCGTCGAGCTTGCCATGCTGCAACTTCCACGAGTCGACGCCCAGAATCGAGCAGAAGAGGCGGTCGACCAATTGCTCCTTCGACATTTCGAGCGAGAAGATGCCCACCACCCGCTTTTTGGGCGATTCGATGGCGATTTTCTGGGCGATGGAAAGCGCCAACGCCGTTTTTCCCATGCTGGGGCGCGCCGCGAGGATGACGAGATCGGATGGTTGGAAGCCTGATAGGATCTTGTCGAGCGAGCCGAACCCCGTTGCGATGCCCTTCACCTTGTCCTCCTCGGGGGCGTGGTGCAGATCCACGATCTCCTCGTAGCGTTTGTTCAAAACCTCCTTGATGTGGACAAATCGATCCTTCAGAAAGGTTTGGGAGATGCCGAACACCTCTTTTTCCGCGGTCTCCAACAAGTTTTCGATGTTCTCCTCCTCGTCAAATCCACAGCCTGAAATCACGTTTCCGGCCTTGATCATGCGGCGAAGCGTCGATTTGTTTTTGACGATTTGGGCGTATTTGAATACGTGGGTCGACGTTGGAACCACCGAGGTGAGCTCGGCCAAATAGGCCGGACCGCCGATGACATCGATCTGTTTTCGCTCCTCGAGCAGGTTTGAGACCGTGAGGAGGTCGATCGGGTCGTGACGGCTGAAGAGGTCGTTGATGGCCTCATAAATGATCCGGTGGATGTCGTAGTAGAAATCGGTCGGTTGCAGCAAATCCGCCACCTTCACCATGGCATCCTTGTCGATCAGGATGGAGCCCAAAATGGATTGCTCGGCCTCTTTGTTCTGCGGAGGGATTTTTGAGAAATTCTCGGCCATAAGGGTTTGAAATGATACGACTACGCCCTTCGACAGGTTCGGGCTTCGTCGCATTCGATTTATTTAAATGCGAAGGCGCCAGAACAACAAAAAACGGACAAATTTTTCGATTCGTTCCTCTTATTTTTTGATTTTGCTTGGAGCGTAGGAAGTTTATTCGCTTTCCCCCCTCTTCGCAAGTGTCAGGCGACCCGATTTATGGTGCATTAATGAACCCCCTTGGCCTTCGGTCCGCTATGCGGCATGGAATGGGCCAAGGGGGTATTTCCGTTTGTGAAGCCATTTGCCTTTGTTTATGCCTCGACCTCGATCTCGACAGGCGCCTCGCCCGACTTCAATGCGATGGGCATGGGCTCATCGTTCAGCGCCTTCTCGATTTCGCCCATCAGTTTTGCGTTTTCCTTGATGGCGAGGCGGGCGTTTTCGCGGCCCTGGCCGATTTTGGTCACCTTGTAGGTGTAGAAGGCGCCCGATTTGTTGATGATGTTCTTTTTGACCGCCAGATCGAGCAAGTCGCCGGTTCGGGAGATGCCTTCGTTGAACAGGATGTCGAATTCGGCTTGCTTGAAAGGAGGAGCGATCTTGTTTTTGACCACTTTGACCCTAACGCGGTTGCCCGTGACCTCTTTGTCGTCGCCGGTGCCCGTATCGATCTTGTCGATTTTGCGGATGTCGAGACGCACCGAGGAATAGAATTTGAGCGCATTGCCGCCGGTGGTGGTTTCGGGATTGCCGAACATGACCCCAATTTTCATGCGAAGCTGATTCAGGAAGATGACCGAGGTGCCGGTCTTGGAGATGATGGAGGTGAGCTTGCGGAGCGCCTGGCTCATCAAGCGGGCCTGGAGACCCATGAAGGAGTCGCCCATCATTCCCTCGATTTCGGCCTTGGGAGTGAGCGCCGCCACCGAGTCGATCACAATCACGTCGATGCCACCCGAACGGGTGAGGGTTTCGACGATTTCCAGAGCCTGCTCCCCGTTGTCCGGTTGGGAAATCAGAAGGCTGTCGACATTCACGCCGATCTTTCGGGCGTATTCCGGATCGAGCGCATGCTCGGCGTCGATGAAGGCGGCGTTCCCACCCTTTTTCTGCGTTTCAGCGATGATGTGGAGCGCGAGCGTGGTCTTGCCCGAGCTTTCGGGGCCGAATATTTCGACCACGCGGCCTTTCGGAATCCCACCCCCCAAGGCCCTATCCAGCGACATGGCGCCGGTCGGACTGAACTCGACCTTGATCTTGTGCATCTCACCCTTCTTCATAATGGAGCCGAGACCATAGCTTTTCTCGATCTGCGCGATCGCATTGCGGATGGCGTCGTCCTTTTTGCTGACGACGACCTCCTCCTCTTTTTTGGCGGGATTTCCTTTGCTCATATAAATAGTGTTTAGTTAATGATTACGATCCCATCTTAGTAAACGAATGTTCACTTGTCAATTCTGATGAGAACTTTTGTTCACTTCTTTATTGATTTCCTTTATTCCAAGCCATAAAACAAGCTAGACAAGTCCAATAAATTATTAGTTTTTAGTTTTTAATTTTTAAACAAATGGGTACGAAAAACCCCTTCTTCGCGCGTGGCTGGGAAGGGGCTTGTATTTGAAGGAATGACAAACGAAATTACGCATTGCGGCGGCGGAAGGTGAGGAAGCCCATGGCCATCAGGGTGATGAGCGCGGCCAGGGACATGGAATCCATTCCCGTGGAGGCCAACTTGGCGGTTTCGGCACCCGCGTAGGTGATGGTGAAGGCCTCAGCGGCCAGCTGCTTGCCATCCTTGTCCAAGGCTTTGACGGTGAACTTGTTGTCGCCCTTCTTGAGATTTCCCAAGGAAACGGCGGCAATGTAGCTCCATTGGGTCTCTCCGGCCTTGTATTTGCCCAAAGGGGTGTCGTTGACCAACACCTTTGCCGTGTTCTCGGGTGTGGTGCCCTCGATCACATGGTAGCCCTTTTTGCTGTCGGAAATGTTCTTGGCCAACGAGGTGATTTCGAACTTCGTTTGCGTCTCGCTGACAGTGTTCGCCTCAGTCTTCAGCTCGATCGGGGCGGGATTCGCCTTTTCGCCATCCTCCTTCACCTTGATGATGGTTTCGGAGACCGCGGGAGTTTCGCTCACTTCGCCCTCGGGCGTGAATTTGGTGACGGCTTTGCGGTTGCTGTTGCAACCGGCGATCACAACCAGTCCGACCAATGCGACAAGGAATAAGGCGATCTTTTTCATGGGATTGAATTAGGTTTCTAAATTAAGAGTGATGTTATCGTTTCGAGATCTTCCCGTCCGGATTGGGCAACCTGTAGAAATCCCGAATGGATTTGTCCGAACCGAAGGCGACATTGACGCCGTTGCACACCGAGCAGCTGAACTGGAACTTTTTTCCGATCCGCTTCGGGTTCACCAGTTTTTTGCAGGTCCTGCAGTAGTAGACGATTTTGGCCGGCAGGCCCGTGTCCTCGACGAACTTCTTGTCGACTGGGCTCTCGGATTTGATGATGTCGGTGTATTCCTTCTGGATCGGCTTGGGTTCGCCTACCATTTGATCAGTGGATGCCATAGGAGGGTTATTTTAGATTGATAATGGCTTTTTGCAAGGTCTTTTTACGGACTTCATAAAATTCGGGTGTTTTTTGCGGATGGGAAAGGGGACCTTTTTGGGTCGAAATCCCTTCATCGGCTTCACCCTATTGTTGAGGGACACGGATTAAAGGTCGTTGTAGAAACCCATGTCGCGGCTTGGAGAGGGGGCGGATTCCTTTCTCTCAGGCTCCTGAGCTTGCTCCGGAGCGGGTGTGAGGTCGGCGTCGCGCATGAAGAAATTTCCCTGCGCCCTTGGGTTGCCTTCCTCCTCCAATGCGTTTTCAGGGGCCAGCACCCTTGTTTCCTCCACCTCCATCTCCATGGCCGTCTCAACGACGGGCGTTTCCTCAGCCACCTCCTCGGAGGCATCATTCACCTCGGGGAAAAACCGTTCTTGCCTTTCGGGCTCGCGGTTGATTCGGATCGGCTCCGATTGTCGTTCGACTTGGCGTTTGGCTTGATGCTCTTTGACCGGGGGCTCCTCCTCTTGGAGGGGCTCTTCTTGCGCCTCTTCCACCTGCTCCTCTTGCCCGAAGAACGCCTTGGCCTCTTTTTTGAGGCGTTTTTGGATCAAGGCGAAGGCGGCGAAGGTCGCCAGGACCGCGCCGATCAGGGCGGTGTAAAGACCGAACCGGATTTCGGCGTTGGTGAAATCGAGGGAGCGCTTGGTGAATACCGCGACGACCAGCAAGAGCAGGAAGGC
>JACRIF010000011.1 GCA_016220125.1 Candidatus Peregrinibacteria bacterium | reverse complement strand
TGGGAGTCTACCATTTTTTGACTTCTATTTACAGCCCTTAGCCGCTTTTTTGTATTCCGACTTTCGCTCGTTTTTGTATCCCTCCTCGCACAGGCATTTCTCAATGAGATGCCGGCTCAAATCAATTCCGTTCGAAAGCCTCACATAGGCCAATCTTCGCTTCCCGTTGTCCTGATAGGGCGGCTCCAGGGTGATGTTGGGGTCGGATAAAAGCTGGCGGGTCTCTTGGGTTGTTTTCTTGCCACGGACATTCTCCGCCGCGCAGGCCTCCTCGCCCTTTTTCTTGCACTTCTTGTTCGGGCTGGACTCGGGGCAATCAACCCCCCACAACCGTATATCGGCCACCTCGCCCGTCTCGTTCAATTTCACATAAAACGTATCCCCATCCACCACGCAAAGCACCTTGGCCTTCACCTCCCCCTCCAGATGAACGGAATCGTCAACCCTCTGATTTCGTTCGCACATCGGAGGAAGCGATCCCTTGGCGGAAGCCACAGGGGTGGAAACCGACTGGGGCCGAGGCGCCGAATTGGGATTCCCCTTTGGCTCTTTGCATCCCGAAAAGGCGGTCGCCAAAGCAATCAGGACCGCAGTCCTGAGCGTTGTGGATTTTGAGGTTTTGGATTCCTGCTTTTCAAGGCTTGAATGGGACCGATTCATCATAATTTTCGATTAATTTAGTAGTATACTAGAACAAATTATTTTTGTTATGTCAATGTAATTGACAAATTATTATATAGTATTAAAATATACTTCAATCAAATCCATGAATTTTACTGAAAATGATTGAAGGGGTTCAAAAACCCCTGATCCTTACCAGCAAAGGGAGCGAGCCCCAACGCCCCATTGTCTCTCCACCCACGAACCGTTCGATGGAATGGAAGCCAGGGGCGCCACAAGCTCGCACGCTACCAATTTCACCCCTTTGCGCTTCGCACAGGGGAAAACGCTGTCATCACAAACACAGTCAGACCACCCACAGAGGAAACCGATGCCCACACCCGAGACCGACCAACTCAAGGCCGTTGTCGCCTGGCTCAAGCAGTTTTTCATGACCCGAGAGGAATTCAAGCAAGAACTCGCCATCGAGCGTGCCCGGTCGGACGTCACGATGCTCGACACCCTCATCAACTCGTCCGAGGAGCACCTCGAGGAGAAGCGGGCCATGCTGAACGGCAACCCGAACATCACCGAGACCGAAAAGGCCAACGTGAGGCAGGTTGTCCGCCAGGGGGAACTCTGGGGCCAGCACCTCCGAAAGGTCCGGAGCGACTTCGCCAAGCGGGTCGATGCGCTCATCAACACCCCCAAGAAGTAGCGCCCTTTGCACCAAGCCCCCCCCCGCGACCTGGACTCCGTTCCATGGCCGGGGGGGCTTTCAAATTATTTGGATATCGCCATAAATTTGCCCGCCAATCGTCCTGTGGCCCAGGCGGACTGCAGATTGAAACCACCGGTGAAGGCGTCGACATCCAGCACCTCGCCCGCCAAAAACAATCCCGGGCAAATTTTGGATTCCATGGTTTTCGAATCAACCTCTTTCAAACTGACTCCTCCCGCGGTCACAAACTCGTCGCCTGCGGCTCGGCCAATGACGGTGAGCGGAACCCCCTTGAGCCAAGCGACCGAACGATTCACATCTTTCCTCGGCATTTCGGCGCAAATTTTTTCCGCCGGAATCCCCAACTCTTTGCAGGCGACCTCGGCAACGGATTTGAAGACCAGATGCGCCATCACGTTCTCAAACGTTTTTTTGGGGTGCGCCGCCATTTCGCCCTGCAGTTTTTGGAGCAACTCCGGCTCACCCAACGTGGGGAGAAGATCGACCAACAACCGTGTCGGAACCTCGGGCTTGAGGAGCTCGTACGCGCCCAACGACGACACCGAGAACACGGCGGGGCCCGTGACGCCCCGGTGGGAAAACACGAAGGGGCCCGTGAACTCGAAATCGTGCGCGCCCTTCAGTTTGAAGCGCGCGGACAGAAAAGAGACGCCCGCCAATTCTTTCACCCACGACTCCTGAACCACAAACGCATTGAGGCTGGGCGCAAGCGGGGTGATGGTGTGGCCAAGGGAAGAGGCCAGCGCGTATCCCCCACCCGTGGCTCGGGCCTCGCCTCCCGAGGCAATCAACACACGGTCGGCTGTTATCGGATCTCCGCTCGAGAGCGCAATCACAAATTTTCCCTCAACCTTTGAGATCGACTGTACCCCGTTGCCCAAAATCACCTGAACATTCAATTTTTGATACAAATTCTCAAACGCTCCCACCACATCGTCGCCCTTGTCGGACTGCGGGAACACCCGCCGGTCCTCCTCGGTTTTTAGGGGGACGCCATGCGCCTCGAACCATTCCATCACCTTTTCGGGAGGGAAACTGTAAAAGGCATGCTTCACAAAATTTCGCCCACGCGGGTAGCGGCGCAGAATCTCATCCATATCGGAAAAGCCGGTGGTCACGTTGCAACGGCCACCGCCGCTCAATCGCACTTTTTGACCCAAAATTTTATTCCGCTCGATCAAAACAACCTTCGCCTCGGGCGACTGTTCGGCCACCGTGGCCGCGGCCATCATGCCGGCGGCGCCCCCTCCGATGATTGCAATTTGCACCACTGTCTTAATCTTAATGACTAGGGGCTAGTGTCTAGTGACCAACCTAAAAACCCGCATTATTCCTGCGGAATCCGCGAGAGCTGGCAGATCAGATCATAGTTGTCATCCGAGGCCGAACGGTTGAACGCCTTGCGGCCGCATTCCATGCAAACATGAATCAGGCGGATCCCCTTCTTTTTATCGATCTCGATCCCCACCGGCGCCATCAATGCGCCGCATTCGCTCGCGCGATCGCCCGGCACCTCTTGATCCACATGCAAGGACCACAGGCAATACGGGCAATGGTTGCGGCAACTGCCGTCGACACTCGGTTTCACGCGCTTCTTGCACTTCGGATTCTTGCAGGTGAAACCCTTGTTGATGGTGATGGGATTTTTTCTAAGGTGCATAATAGATTTCGGATAGTGGACCGTATGGTGGGCCGAGTGGTGGAAACCACAATTCGGTCAACGATTCGGCCAACCATTCGGATTACATTTTCCACATTTTCTCCTTGTACTCCAACACGCAACGATGGGTGTTGAACTGGGCGGCGATGGCGATAGCGTGCTTCATGCGCTCCGTCCATTCCTCGGTGTCGCGGTAGTAGCACCCCACCACCTCCTCGAGCTTCAGGAGCAGTTCGACCGCATCCTGCTCGTGGCTGCCAGGGTAAAGCTCGGTGGAGCCGAACGCCCAACCGGACTTTGGATCGAGAGCATACCCCTCCGGCCACCATCCGTCCAGAATGGAGAGATTCAAGGCGCCATTGGCCGCGGCCTTCATGCCGCTGGTGCCGCTCGCCTCCATGGGGGGCTGGGGGTTGTTGAGCCACACATCGGCTCCCTGCACCAGGAGCCTCGCCACATCCAGATTGTAATTCGGGATGATCACCAAGCGAACTTGGGCCCGAAGCATCTTCCCGAAATGCTTCAGTTGGGCGATCACCTCGTTGGCAAACGTGTTCTCGGGCGACCAGGGCCCCGCGAAAATGAGCTGGATCTTCTCGAAGCCGATCTCGCGCAGGTGGTCGAGATCTTGGAACAACAGGAGCGCGCGCTTGTACGGCGCGAACCGCCGCGCGAAGGCGATGGTGAGCGTGTTGGGGTTGAAGAGATCCTCCGGGATCAGCTCCTTTCGGGGAATCGGAAACAACTCGGGGCGCTCGTTGATGTAATGGATCAGGGCGAGTTTGCCCTGGTCGTGCGCCTCCTCCACGTCGTCGTCGCTCAGCAGGGCGGGCGCCTTGGCGAGCTTGGAGGGTTCCAGGCGCCATCCCTTGATCCGCTTGTCGTACAATTTTTTAAACGGTTCGGACACCCATGTCTCCAGATGCACGCCATTGGTGACCGCCTGGAACGGAACCCCGGGGAACATCTTCCGGCACACGTCGCCATGGCGCTGGGCCACGGCATTGGATTTTCGACTGAGGCTGATGGCCAACTTCGTCATGTTGAGCGCGCTTTCGCCCGCCAACTTGGTGATGTGCCACGGCATCTTGCCCCCGAGCACGTTTTGCGCGAGCGGGTATTCGAACACATCGTGCCCCGCGGGCACCGGCGTGTGCGTGGTGAACACGCACCGTTTGCGCACCTCCTCGTCGACATAGTTCTGTTCCTTCAAAAGCTCGCACGCGATAGCGATTTGCTGACGCATCGGTTTCAAACTCGTGATGTAGCGCCGAGCGGGTATTTTGCGCCTCTCAATTTCTTCCCACGGCACTTCTTCTG
>JACRIF010000101.1 GCA_016220125.1 Candidatus Peregrinibacteria bacterium | reverse complement strand
CTGGATGCTCGTCCAGTTCCTCACCAACGCCGACAGCCAACAGACCTACCACAAGATCACCAAACATCCGACCAGCCGCATGGATCTGGTCAGCGAACAGCAGACGGAGCCCCTGTTCGGCGTTTTTGCCTATCAGGCGCCCTTCGCCAAGAGCATCAAAATTTACGATGCCGACGCCTACAACAAGGTGTTCGCGGACGCGATCCAAAAGGTGGTGAACAACACCGCGACCGCCCGAGACGCCTTGGTTGAAGCGCAGGACAAGATCACCTGCGTGGTAAAGAAAGCGAAGAAACTGATTAGCGGGGATCAGGATTGTGGGATATAGATCCAACCCGCTAAGTCCAGATTGATACCAGATGGACTACAAATGGATGGCAAATGGATTACCGATAGACCGCAAGCGAGAATATTCCTTGCTTGCGGTTTTTTGCGCGATTTTTACTCGTCTTCACGACCGATGAGGATTTAGGCTAAACTGTTTCCGTGAAACGCCTTCTCCAAATCCTTTTTGGCTCATTTCTGTTCATCTTTCCGTTCTCGATACGGTTTTTGGTCTATGACCAGAACAGCTACCGATTCGGCAATTTCAACCCGTGGGTGAGCGGGTTTGTGTATTTGCCCGAGCTCCTTTTATTGGCCACTTTTGCGCTGTGGGCGATTCATAAATTCAAGGCCAAGGAATCGGTTCCGTTTCGGAACACGACCCTTTGGATCCTTTTTGGATTGTTCGCGGCCAATGGCTTTTTGGTCACTGTGGCGAACGGTGATCCGGTTTTGGCCGCGTTTTTCATTCTCCGCCTGTTCGAGGGGCTTGTTATTTTTTGGCTTTTGGCCGACAAGATCCTCACAGCCCATCGGGCGATCACAGTGTTGCTGTTGGGCGCGTTTTTGCAGATCGTGTGGGGCTATGCGCAATGGAAGCTGAACCATTCTTTGGGGCTTTCCCTGTTGGGAGAATCCCATTTGGGGCCAAACGTGCTCGGGGTCGCCAAGATCGACCTCCCTGATGGGCTGAAGCAGATCCGCGCCTATGGTTCCTTTTTGCACGCCAATATATTGGCCGCTTATCTTTTGATCATTGGTTTTATCGGCCTTCGTTACCTCAGGCGAAAAAGCGCGCTGTTGTGGGTTACCCTATTTGTCCTGGGTCTTTATTTTGCCCATAGCCGCGCCGTTGCGCTTGTGGGGGTGGGTGGGTTCGTTCTGTATTACCTGTTTCTTAAATTCAAGGCGCTCCCCTTCCAAAAATCGGTCGTGCTTGCCTTGGGTTCGTTTTTGGTGGTCGCCAACCTTTGGTTTTTCATGAACCACTCCTTGGTCAAATTCAACGATTCCTCGTGGAAGGAACGGTTGGAGCAGATCGGGATCAGCGAAACCCTGTTCAAGCAAACCCCCTCCGGTGTCGGCGTGTCGAATTTCACCTTGGCCATGGAAACCGCAAGCCCGCGCAAACTTTCCCCGTGGGAATTCCAGCCGGTCCACAACACCTATTTCCTGATTTTGGGCGAAACCGGATTCCAAGGGCTCATGTTCATGGCCCTGTTTCTTTCCCTGCTTTTTTGGAGGGCATGGAAGCATGCGAATCCCGTTCCCCTTTTGTCCCTTATTTTTTTGGCGCCCCTGGATCATTACCTATGGGATAGTTTTGCGGGACTGGTGCTTGTGGCGCTGGTTGCGGGATTTTTTCAGTTGGAAAATGAGGCCAAATAGATTACAAATAGAAGACAAATTGACTGCAAATGGATAACCGCTAGACTTAGAGGCTCATCATGTTTCTTGAATATCACACAACATCAGCGGCGCAAACGATTGAATTGGGCAAACAATTGGCCCAACGGCTTACAGGGGGCGACACCGTTCTCCTTTCGGGCGATTTGGGCAGCGGGAAAACCCATTTCATCAAAGGCCTGGCGCAAGGGCTTGGGATTTTTATGACCATCAAGAGCCCCACGTATGCGTATGTGAATCAATATCCGATCCAAAAATCAGGACTCAGAAATCAGGACTCAGAAATCAGCCGGGGGAAGATGGTGTTTCACCATTACGATTTGTACCGGCTCAATGCGGGGGATGATTTCTCGTCGATCGGCTTGGAGGAAAGCTTGTCCGACCCCCAGGCGATCAATGCCGTGGAGTGGGCGGAACGGTTGGAGGGGCAATATCCCCAGCGCACGGTGTCTGTGAATTTGTCCGGCGCCGGCGATGATCGAATCGTCCGCATTGAGTTCCAAAGCCCCACGGTGCTTGGGGAAAATTCCATCGAAGCCTACTACGAGGAGTGGGCCACACCCCCCAATGTTCGCCAGCATTGTCGACGGGTGGCTCAAGTGTCCATGACAATTGCCCAAGCCTACGCCCGAAAAGGGGAAATCCTCAACTCCACCCTTCTTTACGTTGGCGCCTTGCTTCACGACATGGCCCGGGTTTGCGACTTTAGATCCATGGAGCGCTCCAGTTTCAAGGTTCCCATTTCCGATGATCAATGGAATCAGTGGCTAAAGCTTCGCGAGATCCACAAGGGGGAAAAGCACGCCTTTATAGCCCATGAACAATTGATGAGTCGCGGCTTCACGGAAACGGCCACGCTTATCCGCTCGCATGAGGCGGACTTGTTGGTGCTGGAACCCGACAACTACGACACCCTCGAAAAAAAGATCCTCTATTATGCCGACAAGCGGGTCAAGCACGACGAGGTGGTGGATCTTGCGGAGCGATTCCGCGATGGGCGCGCCCGTTATGGGGATGGGGACACCCCAGAGCAGAAAAAGCTTTATCGCGATGTGGAGTTTTATTCCATGGCACTGGAGAAGTCCCTGTTTGATGGGTTGGACATCCGCCCCGATGACATCACTTCAGAACGCCTTTGGTCGCCATACTAGCGGGAGCGGTTTTTTGCGTGAGCTTGGCTGTTTTTCGTCGAACATTCTCCATCGCTTTTTCCACGATTTCTTGCCCCCCTGGAAACGTGGCATACCGCTCCTGGTACTCGATAGCCGCCTCCGGCTTTGCGCGCGCGGCGTTTTTGGCGGCTTTCAGCACCAGCTCCTGGTATTGGGGCACGTCCGTGCAATCGAACGCCCTTTCCAAAAACAGCTCAGGAAATTTGATGGCCGAAACCTCGCACGCCTCCTTGAGCGTTTCCATCATAAACGGGCTATAGATCAACTCCGAGTATTCCAAAACCTTGGCGGGTTGCGTTCTCGCCAGATTCAGCCACAATTTTCTAATTTGCGCCTCGTCTTTTGTTTGCCCAATTGTTTTCAACGCCTCTTCGAATGGATCGGTCTTGGGTTGCGCCAAGCTGATTTTCCTTTGGATGCCCATCACCGCGACTGTGGTCATTTCTTTTTCCTGGGGGCCCGACGCTTCCGCAGGCAGGGTTGCCAAAAGAACGCTTGCGACTGCCGCTCGCAGCAATGCGGGCAAGGGGTGGTTTTGGGTCCTTGATGGATCCTCTAAACGAGTGGGATTTTTCATGGGCAACTATCAATAAGCGATAAGCAGTAAGCGATCAGCGGTAAGCTTTTGGAGGGCTTACGGCTAGCCGTTTAAGCATTCAACAATTTGGGAGGAATTGTTCAATGGATATCATTTAAGCATAAAAAATTATAATGTCAAATAACCCCAGGATTCCCAAGGGGCTGATCTGACACCTATTTGAATTTTGCTCCTAAAGTTTATTTTTCCTCCTCTTCCTCCTCCTCTTCTTCACCTTCTTCCCCTTCCCCCGATTCGACCTCCTTGTCTCCTCCGATATCGGTCTGGATGTTCAAAAAATCCACGCCGTAGAGCTTCACAAAGTTGTCGTAGATGAGTTCCACGAATCCGCCAACCGTTTGAAGAATGAACCAGACTCCCGGCATGGCCACAAACATGATGGTGATGGGCCGGACCCCCGCGGCCATGATGGCCAAGGCGATGGCGATGCTCACAAACATTCCCAGGGCCGTGCTGTAAATGCCCAATAACGAGAACTCGTAGCCGGCGATCACCTCCATCAGAAGGGCTGAAATGAAAGCACTGAGCAGAAAGTGGACTGCGGCGATTCCGTTCACGATATCCAGAGAGGCTCCGAGCATATACAGGGGGATCGTGAGGAAAAACAGGATGAAGTTGAAGATGAAGATATGAAGGATGGTGGTCTTTCGGCGGAAGTATTTGGCATTGTCCATGAAGGTCACCATCACGCCCGTGATGGTGTTGGCGATCAAGGTGCCCACGAAGGTCATGATGATGACCACGAACATGGCAAGCGAAGTGGGGCCTTCGGCATCGGCTTGGGGAACCACCGTGTTCAGCAAAAAGTAGACGATGAACAGCGCCAAGGTGCCGGCTGCGCCTCCCACAAGCCCGCTGAACAGCCTTAGAACGAACAGGGTGAAGGTTAGAGGTCTTTTTTGATCCATTGGATTTTGATTAGAATAGTTAGCTTTTTAGCTTCGTTAGCTTGTTAGAGACAAGAACATCTCATTTATCGCCTTGTTTGAAGTTTAGGACGATGAGAGTCAAAAGTCCAAGCGTGATTCCCATATCCGCCAGATTGAAGACGGGGAAGGGTTTGAGATAAATGAAGTCGACCACATATCCCAAGCGGATTCGATCGGAGAGGTTTCCGAGGGCTCCGCCAACGATTATACCGAAAAGGGCCTGCTTAAGGAATGCGTTTCGAGTTTCCCCCTCCCATTGCAAAAATGCCATGTAAACCAACAGGCTCAACACTATAAAAGAAATGACAATTTGCGGCCAATAGCCGAATCGGATTCCGAAGGCGATTCCTTGATTGTGGTGAAGGGTGAGGTACAGCATGTTGTCCCAAATCACGACTTTCCCCAAATCCGCGGCAGAAGCCCACAGCTTGGTTCCCCAATCGATTCCGAACCAGGCGATGGCGGATCCGATCAGCAGCCAATAGGGTTGAAGTTTCAGTTTCACCATTGATTGAGACTATTATATACTCATCCAGTCATCCAGTACTTCAGATTACAGATTTCAACCCCAATCGGAAACCTATTTAGATTCCATGAGAAAAGGTTCGTTCGACATCCCCTTGGCCGTTGTGTTTTTCGCTCTCATGTTCTTCGGAGTTGTGATGATTTCAAGCGTCAGCGTTTACCAATCGTACCAGATCACCAATGCCATGGCGATCAAAGGATTGATCTCCGAACCCAACAATAGTTTTTACCTGTGGCGGCATATGTGGCGCGCCCTGATTTCGATCCCCGCCTGCATCCTGATGATCTATTTCCCTTTGAACGCTTGGAAAAAAATGGCCCTGCCCCTGTTCGTGCTGGCCATCGCCCTGCTTCTTTCCTTGTTTTTGCCGGGCGTGGGCGCCAACTACGGAACCTCCACCAGTTGGATCTCCATTTCCTTTTTGCCTTCGCTCCAGCCCGCCGAGTTCGTGAAATTGGCGCTTATTTTCTATTTGGCGGTGTGGATGGAAAAGCGCCAAGAGCTGGTTCAATCCTTCCAGTACGGGTTCATCCCCTTCACCATTCTTTTGAGCTTGGTGGTCGTGTTGTTGGCGCTCCAACCTGATTTCGGTTCCGTGCTGGTGATCTCCACCATCGCCACGCTTATGTTTTTTGCCGCGGGCGGCAACATTTTCCATATCTTCGCGGGTGGCCTCATGGCCGCGGTCATGGCCTACCCCATCATCATGAGCAAGCCGTATATCCGAAACCGCTTCATGGTGTTTTTTGATCCCTCCATCGACCCGCTCAACATCAGCTTCCAGATCAAGCAAGCGTTGATCGCCATTGGCAGTGGGGGAATGTTCGGGGTTGGATTCGGCAAATCCATCCAAAAGTTCGGGTACCTGCCCGAAGTGCAGGGCGACACCATTTTCGCGGCGGCCTCCGA
This sequence comes from Candidatus Peregrinibacteria bacterium, assembly GCA_016220125.1. Lineage (GTDB taxonomy): Bacteria > Patescibacteriota > Gracilibacteria > UM-FILTER-43-11 > UM-FILTER-43-11 > FEN-1329. The sequence goes on along the minus strand of JACRIF010000101.1, from coordinate 6,544 downwards.
GGAGTTGGGTTTCGTTCGCATTGTCATCCTTTTGGCCGCTTTTTTCTTTATCGCCTATCGCGGGTATAGTATCGCCAACCGAGCCCCCAACCGTTTCGCCATGCTGGTGGCCGTCGGCATCACGAGCTGGTTCGTGTTCCAAGCCATCATCAACATTGGGGTCAATACGTCGCTTTTGCCGCTCACCGGACTCACCCTGCCCTTTATCAGCTATGGCGGGTCGTCGTTGATCGCCAATATGATGGCGGCCGGCATACTCCTTAATATTTCCCGCTATGCGGAAAGCAACACGGGTGCTCCTCACCGGCGGAGGCTCGGGGGGGCATATCCAGCCCAACCTCGCGCTCGCGTCCGCGCTTAGGCAACTCGATCCTTCGATTCAACTGTTGTACGTGGGTTCCAGGCTCCCTTTGGACGCCTCGCTGGTGATTCCCGCCGGAATTCCGTTTGTCCCGATTTTCACGGGGAAACTCCGCCGTTATTTTGATTGGCGCAATTTCACCGACCCCTTTCTGGCGGTGGCGGGTTTTTTCCAGTCCTTTTGGATCATGGCCCGATTTTGGCCCCATGTTGTGTTCGCCAAAGGAGGGTTTGTCAGCCTTCCGGTGGCCTTGGCCGCCTTTTTGCTGAGGCGCCCCATCGTCCTTCATGAGTCCGATTCCGTGATGGGGTTGAGCAATCGTATTGTGGCCACGTTGGCGAAAAAGGTTTGCGTTGGTTTTCCCGAGGTCATGTCCGACAACCCCAAAACTGTTTTCACGGGCAACCCGGTTCGGCTTTCCATGCGGAACGGCGATCCTGAGCAGGGGTTCCGACTTACTGGGTTTCATCCCGGCAAGCCCGTGCTTTTGGTATGGGGCGGAAGCCAAGGATCGGAGCAGATCAACCAACTGGTCGCCCAAGAGCTGCCCCATTTGAAGTCCGTATTCCAGATCGTTCATATCGCGGGAGCGGGGAAGTCGAATAGTGGGCCAAGTTGTGGACCGGATGGTGGACCGAATTGTGGAGTGGAGAAAAATTATATTCAATTTGAATACTTGGGGGAAGAATTGCCGCATATTTACGCCATCACGGATTTTGTGGTGGGACGGGCGGGGGCGAATTCGTTGTATGAGCTGGCGCTCGTTCAAAAGCCCAGCGTGTTGTTGCCGCTCAAAAGCGCGGCCCACAATCACCAGGCGCTGAACGCTGATTATTTCGAGCGCATGGGGGCGAGCCTAGTTCTCAAGCCGGGACAACCCCTTTCCGAAGTTTTGATCGCCTTGGTTCACAGTCCGGCTCAAATCCAATCGATGAAAAAGGCATTGGCACAGTTGGCGAAACCAGAGGCGGCTGAGACGATTGCCAATATTATTTTAGGACTCAGAACACAAGATTCAGAACACAGCTGAATAATGGGGTATACTCAGTTTCAGCATTTTATATTATGAAAATCGGAATCAACGCGCGCTTTTTGGTTCTTCCCTACACAGGAATCGGGCAATACACCCGGGGGTTGGTGCGTGCCATGGCGAAACTGAAACCCGAGCATGAGTTCATTCTGTTCACGCCCGAACTTGTGGACGTGGACCTTCCCGCCAATTGCAAACAGATCCGCGTGGCCGAAAAACCCTATCGTTCCGCGAGCCTCCGAAAAGCCCATTGGGAACATCTTCTGCTCCCTCAGGAAATGGAGCGCTTCGGGATCAACATCGCCCATTTTCCCTACCCCTGCAATCCGTGGAAACGGCTTCCCATGCCCACCATCGTAACGGTCCACGATGTGATTCCCTGGAAGCTTCCCGATTACCGCGAAAAATTCAGGTCGAAGTTTTACCATTTTTACGCCAAGCACGCCTTGAAAAAGGCCGACCAGATCCTCACGGTTTCGGAATTCTCCAAACGGGAGATCATGAAAACCCTCAAGCTGAAAGAGTCGATTATCACCGTGATCCCGCTCGCGGCCCCTGTGGCGGACGAGGCCCAGTCTTTTCCGGAGCTCAGCCTCCGCAGGCGTTTTTTCATTTACGCCGGTGGCTACGATCCCCGGAAGAACGTTCCCTTGCTGATTCGGGCCTTCCAAAAATTCATCGCCTCCCAATACCCCATCGACTTGATTCTGGTGGGAGGGAAAGGCAAGGGCCTGGATGCCTTTGTCACGGATGAGCATCGCCAGCGCGTGGACAAACGATACCTGACCAAACCCAAAGGCAAAGTCATTTTCACCGATCCGCTTCCACAGGGCGAGTTGAACTGCCTGTATCGGCAGGCCTTGGCCCTTGCCCATATTTCGACTTACGAAGGGCTCAATTTATCCCTGATCGAAGCCATGAGCGCGGGCATTCCCATCATCGCCTCCGATATTCCGGTGCATCATGAGGTGGCCAAGGATTCGGCCCTTTATGTCGACCCCCTAGACTTCAATGCGGTCGGCAATGCCATGCATCAGTTGGTTCACGACAAGGCCCTGCAGCGGGAACTGGCCAAAAAGGGCCTTGAGCGCGCCAAGGATTTCAGTTGGGAAAAGGCGGCGGAGGAGACGCTTTATATTTATAGTTTGTACGGTTGAATTGGGTAGCTTCCCTTAGAAACCAAATGGATCACAAATGGATGACCAATGGACTACAGGTGGACATTGGATGTTGGTTCCTCGGGGGCTGATCGGACTTGCGGTTTTTTGAGTATTCTTCTAGAGTAATAATGTGATAAAGACATTATGTCCACAACGCTCATTCTTTTCATCACCATCCATCTGGTTGCCCTGACCTATTTTTTCGAGCACCTGCGCCGTGTCTATATCCGTTCGCGCGAATACGAGCTCAAGGAGGATCGCTTCTCCCTCCCTTTTGGCTTTATCCGTTTGCGCCATGTCATCGCCCTTTATATTTTTTGCTATCTGCTTTGGGTCACCGGCTCCATTATTTTGTACCGTTATTTCATCGACCCCTCCTCCATTCCGTCCGAAGCCCCCACACGATTGTTCAATTTGGAAATCTAACCGTTCATTAAGGCGGTTGCTGTGATTTGGGTGAAATCGCCACAGACTAGGTCTTTTTCATTATTCAATTGATTATTTCGCCATCATTTTGTAATATAGGAAGACCTTAGTCCTATTTTCGTGGCACAAGAGCAAATTCCAGATCTGAGCAAGGCGGTTGAAAAGGCGCAAGCGGGCGACTCCCAAGCGTTCGCCCAGATTTACGATGCCTTGGTAAAACCCATCTACCGCTACATCTATTACCGAGTCGAAAATGAGATCGCGGAAGATCTGACCGAGGACACTTTCGTAAAGATGTGGCAGAACTTGGACAAGTACAAAAAAGGGGTGACCCCCTTTGCCTCGTGGGCTTTTCGCATTGCCCATAACCTGCTGGTCGATTATTACCGCAAGAATCAGTCCACGGACGAGATCGATGACGAAATCGCGGATCCGCACGAACGCAATTTGCCCGATCGGCAAACCAACTTGAAGCTGACCCAGGTGCGCCTTCAAAAGGTGATCCGAAAGCTTCCGGGCAATTACCAGGAAATCATCATCCTCAAGTACATCAACGAGTTGGACAATCGCCAAATTGCCGAGGTGACGGGCAAATCCGAGGGCGCCATCCGCATCCTTCAGTTCCGTGCCCTGGAGCAATTGCGCGGCTTTTTGTCGCCCGAAAGAGACGATTTGTGAAACAAAATGGACATTGTTACGTTATAGAGGTTGTCACCCTGTCTACTGAGAAGTCAGAAAACAGGACTCAGGACTCAGCTATACCACTCTCAAAAGACTGACCATTTACCCCGCACATGTTAGACATTGAGAAGGAACTCCGCAGGCTCCCGAAAGTGAATCCCTCTTCCCAATTTTGCGAAAACGCAAAAGCACGACTCATGTCCCGAATTTCGGCGGAACCCAACGACCAATGGTTCGCCCGGCTTCTCAAGCGCCTCGCTCCGGCCGATCCTTCGCCCCAATTCGTCCAATCCGCCCGGGTGCGTCTTTTGTCGCGCATCGGTGCCTTGAAACGCCCTGTGTTCGGATGGCTTGTGTGGACCCAGCGCGTGGTGGCTTCCACCCTTGTTTTGGTGCTTTCGGTCACCACGACCCTGTTCTTTGTAGAAGGTCGGCAACCCGTTAGCGCCTCCGAGAACTCCACGATCGAAGTCGTTTCGGGCGAGGTCAGCGTGAAGCACGCCGATCGCCTGATTTGGGACACGATCAATGAGCCGACCGAACTTTCCGCTGGCGACCTGATCCGTGTCGGCGACATGGCTTCCGCCACGATCCATTTTTTCGATGACAGCGAATTGCGCCTCGGCGACAATTCCATTTTGCTGGTCAGCCGATTGGGCGTGAGTCCCGCCTACGCGGGCCAGGGAATCATCGAAGTATCCCTGCATCAGGGCAGCGCGTGGGTTCAAACCCTCAATGTGGATGACGGATACGCCGATTTCAGCCTTTCCACCTCCAACGTCTCGGTGTCCGCCCGAAACGCCATTTTCGATGTCCATACCAAGCTTTTCGAACCCACCCAGGTTCGCATCCTCAAGCACAGCGCCCTTGTCCGGGCCCTTCAGCCCGAAACACGATTGGTGCTTGCCAGCGGAAAACTAAGTGCCCACGAGCAGGTGACCCTCGATCCGTCTACTTATAACCGCAACACCTCCTCTTTGGCATTGTTCACGCCCATTCATTCCATTTCCGATGAGGAGCTTAATTCTGATTGGATGAAGCGGAACCTGATGGCCGACCAAGCGCATTTGGATGCCCTTCGCGAACGAGAACTCATGGCCTTGAAGGCCAACGCCGGGACTTTGCCCGGAGACGTGCTGTACCCCATCAAACGCGCCAAGGAACGTTTGGAGCTGGCCTTCAGTTTTGACGCCAAGGCCCAGACCAACTTTTTGTCCTACATGGCCAATCAGCGTCTCAGCGAGGCGATTGTTTTGCTTGAGAACGACAACCAATCGGCGGCCGAAGTCGCCTTGGGCGAATACAAGGATCTTGTCACCCAAATCACAAACGAATCCGACAATGGCGTGAGCGAAAACAAGCTCGCCTCCCTGGTGGCCGCGCATCGAAAAACCCTGGTGGCCGCCCTTCCGGGCGATATCCAGGTTGGCATTGTGAACCAGGCCCTCAATCGGACCCAAGAGCTTTTGGCCACCGATCCGATTGGATTTGTGCGGGTTCGCCTGCAGAACTCCATCGACGAGTTGACCCACGCCCATGACTTTCTGGTGGCGGGCGATATGGCCAGCGCCCAGGCGGCCTTGGATGCCCACACCCCGATCGCCTCCGATTTATTGGCCCAGGCGGCCACTTTGACCGAAGAGGAGAAGCGAGTCCTGTATGAGAACATTCTTGAGGCCCAATATGAGGAAAAGCGCCTTTTCGCTGAGATTTCCCGCACATTGGCCTTGGGATCGAATGACGACCTGATCGCTTTGGCAAAGTCCAAACAAGGCGATTTGGAAGGGGATATCAGGCAAACCGTGGCCGCCATACGGCCCGCAATGCCTGAGGTGGTCCTGAGCCAGGCCGCGGCGTTCTCCAAGGCCCAGAAGGCCAAGGAATTCGCTGAAAAGGTCACCATCTACAAGACCTGGCAGGGGCAGAAGAACCAGGTCAAGCGCCTGATCGCCAAATACCCCCAATTCGCCTACGATCAAGAGTTCTGGGCCAAGGTGCGCGACAATCTGGATGGCACGGCCAAAGTGGTCATCGAGAGCCGGATCGCCGACCTGAAATACCAGGAGCAGCAACTCAAGAGCAAGCAACTCGAACAAAAGATCACCCGCGCGGTGCGATTGCGAGAAAAGCGGGCGGAGATCAAGCAGGAGCAGTTGGGGGTTGAACCGACTGCCAACTAGGAGCTATTCCATAGAGATTACCAATGGAGGCGCTTTTGGGTTTTTTGATTATTTTGACATTGTGAAGAGCCCTGCCATCCCGATGAGTATCGGGAGGCAGGGCTCTAGGGTTGGTACCCTCTATGTCTTCGGCGGTTCACCAGGGATGTCGTTGATGGTCAGCAACTTCTTGTCCACCAGCACCTTGGTGAGCGCCAACTGATCGTTCTCGAGTCGCTCGACCTCTTGCTTCACACCCTTGTTCAGGCGGTAAAGCCAGGCGCCGACCCCTGCCATCACCAGGGCGGAGACCAGGATGCCGATGAGCACGTAGAGGAGTTTCCAGAACCAGCTCTGGAGTTGCTCCTGCGTGACCAGGCCGTTCCCGTCCGGGATGTGGGAGTCGACTCGCGCCTTGAGGGCCGCGAAGTCGTCCGAAGAGACACAGCTTCCCTTGTTGGGTGGCGGTGAGGTCGGTTGCGGACGGCTGACTTTTTCTCCCGAGGGGGGAGGAGTTGCCGGCGCCGTCGCCTTCGGCTCTTCGCAACAGGCGGCTACATCTCCATCCGACAGGGTCTTGAATTTCTTCTGGGTCTCCTTGGCCTTGTTGCAGCGGTCGGGCAAGGGGAGGCTGGCGAACTGCGAGGGGCAGGCCGCCTGCGCCACCTGGGAAACCAAAAGCGTGAACAGCGCAACGATCAGGGTCAGGGTCTTCATGGATCTTCCT
>JACRIF010000099.1 GCA_016220125.1 Candidatus Peregrinibacteria bacterium | reverse complement strand
TCGAAGGCCTGATCGTTTCAGGATGCACCGTGACGAACACCGGTGTCTCCCCTTCCCCCTACGTCTATTTTTGCGACACGGTCGGAGGGTTCGACGCGGGATGCAACATCACCGCGAGCCACAACCCCGCGGAGTACAACGGCTTCAAGCTGATGCTCAGCAACGCGCATGCGGTCTTCGGCGACGAGATCCAGCGCGTGTACCAAATGCTTAAAAAAGAGGATTTTGTTTCCGGGAAAGGCTCGACGCAAAACACGGACCTGACTGGAAACTACACGAAAACGCTGGTTGGGCTTTTCGGGGCCAAAAAACCCCTGAAAATCGTGGTCGACACAGCCAACGGCGTGACGGGCACCCTCTACCCCAAAATCCTCTCGGCCATGGGCCACGAGGTGATCGGGCTCTACACCACGCTCGACGGAACCTTCCCGAACCACGAGCCGGATCCGATTGTCGAGAAAAATTTGACCGCACTTAAGCAAAAAGTCATCGAGACCAAGGCCGATATCGGCATCGCGTTCGACGGCGATGGCGACCGCATGAGCGTGGTCACCGAGAAGGGGGAATTTGTGAATTCCGACCACTCCCTCATGCTCCTGGCGCGCGACGCCCTTTCCCGCAACCCGGGTCGGGCCGTGGTGTTCACGGTTTCCAATTCCCAGGTGCTGTTCGAGCTCATAGAAAGCTGGGGCGGCAAACCCGTGATGTGCAAGGTGGGCCATTCCTATGTGGAGCACGCCATGACCGAGCACAACGCCATCGTCGGCGGCGAGCAATCGGGCCACTATTTCCTGCCCGAGGGCTACTTCCAGTACGATGACGCCCTGGCCACGGCGGGCCGCGTGCTCAAGATCGCCAGCGAATCGGGGACCACGGTCTCGAAACTGTTCCACGACTTTCCCACCACCTTCGCCGAGCCGGAGCTACGACCCGAATGCCCCGACATCGCCAAATTCGGCGTCATCGACCGGGTGACCGCCTATTTCAGCGACAAATTCCCCTGCAACACTTTGGATGGCGTGCGCATCGATTTCGGCAACGGCGGGTGGGCCGGCATCCGAGCCAGCAACACCAGCCCGCGCATCTCGGTCACCATGGAGGCCAAATCGGAAACCGAATTGAAGCGCATCCGCGACACGGTGCTCGGGCACCTGAAGAGTTATGGGGAGATACGATGGTGATTTTTCCCCATCCTGTAGGGGTTCAAAATTTTGAACCCCTACAGGATTTTGAATTTTTCCCAAAATTTGCTATGATTCGTTCAAACAAAAAAATAAAATAACATTCCTCCAAAACAATGATTCCCAAACCCAAAATCGCCAAAAGCGTGTTCAAGATCCTGACCGGCGTGGTGGTCGGCTCCGCCATCGGCTCGATCCTGGGCCTGACCCTGGCGCCCAAGAGCGGCGAGGAGACCCGCAAGATCCTCAAGGACAAATCGATGGAACTTTATCTACGCGGAAAGGAGGCGATCGCGAAGGACAAAAAAGTTGGATTTATCAAACGCTCCCTGATACGGTGGCTGACCAAGGACTCATAATATTCCACTCCGCTTGAAGAAACTCACCATCCTCCTTGCCAGCCTTGCCCTTTTCGCGCTCATCCCAAGCGCGGTTTTCGCGGACGAGCCTTTGACCTCGCTCCGGATCAAGACCAATTTCAACATCTGGCGCGTGAACCTCGAGAAGGCCGACTGGCTTCGCCCGTACCCCAAACTCTCGTGGAACGGCTTTGACGTGAAACTCCCCGACACCTTGGACGGCGTGGCCAAAGAGAAGGCGTTGCGCTCGCTCAATTCGGCCGAAGCGGTCGGCGTCGATTTCACCAAAGTGCGCGACTACCTTGAAAAAGTGGCCGCGCCCGAACTGAATCGCGAACCCCAGGATGTCACCATTTCGCTCGACGATCAGGGAAAAGTCAAATTCGACGGTTTCGCCTTCAACGGCCAGTCCGTGGACTACGAACGGGCCTTCTACCTCATCCGCAAGGCCCTGCAGGACAACATCGAGGAGGTTCGCATTCCGCTGACCGTCATTCCCGCGAAGGTCAATGTCCTGAGCGACGAACTCAAGCAAAAGGGCATCACCCAGCTGATCTCGACGGGCGAAACCAATTTCAAGAACTCCCCCACCAACCGACGGATCAACATCCGCGTCGGGCTCGCCGCGTTCAACGGCAAACTAGTGGCCCCGGGGGTCGAATCCGGTGCGGGCGAAATCATCGGCAGGGTCGACGGTTCCACTGGCTACGCCAAGGAACTGGTCATCAAGGGCGACAAGACGATCCCCGAATTCGGCGGAGGCCTTTGCCAAGTCTCGACCACGGTCTACCGCAGCCTGCTCATCGGCGGATTCCCCATCACGGAGCGCACCAACCACTCCTACGCCGTGAGCTACTACGATCCCCAGGGGCTTGATGCCACCATCTATCCGCCGGACCCCGACATGAAATTCATCAACGACACGCCCAATTATATCCTGCTCCAGACCACCACGGTCGGCGACAAGGCCTACTCGAACGTCTACGGCACCCCAGTCGACCGGCAGGTGGATTTGATCGGCCCGTGGTACTACGCCTTCACCGGCACTCCCCCGCCCCGCACCGAATACACCACCAAGCTAGCACCCGGTGAAAAACAACTCCTGGGTGCGGCCCACGGCGGATTCAAAGCCAGCTGGTACCGCCGCATCACCTACGCCGATCCGGCGCAAAAGGAAAAACTGGAGCACATCTTCAGCAATTACGAAGCGCGTCCGCTCTACACTTTGATCGGCGTGGCCTCGGCGACAGCCGATACGGTCGGCGACAGCAGCAGCGTGTTTGTGGCCCCTTGAAATAGTTATTTCCACCCGTCTAACACGCTAATAAGCTAACCTGCTAGATTCTTAGCATCATTAGCTTTTTAGTAAATTAGATGATTCAATATTCCCCCCTTCCTTCAAACGCCCTTTTCAGGGTTTGCGAATCCGCGTAGTTCAGGTCGCCACCCATGGGGATGCCCCGGGCGATGCGGGTGATTTTGATGCCGACCGGTTGCAGGTAGCGCAAAATGTAAGCCGAGGTCGCATCGCCCTCCAACGAAGGATTCATGGCGAGGATGATCTCTTTCACTCCGACTTTTTTGACGCGCTCGATCAGCTCTGCGATTTTCAAATCATCGGGGCCGACGCCATCCACCGGGCTGATGACCCCGTGCAACACGTGGTACAGGCCCTTGTAGGCGTTCGCCTTCTCGAGCGCGATCAACGCCAGCGGATCCTCGACCACGCAGAGCACCGAGGGATCGCGCGAAGGGTTTGAGCAAATGCCGCACACAGGCTCGAGCGAAAAATTCTGGCAGACTTCGCAATACCGCAATCCTGCCTTGAGCTTTTTGATCGCCTCGCCGAAACGCTCGAGGTCCTCGTTTTTCTTGCCCAACAGGTAAAACGTCAGGCGCTCGGCGGATTTGGCGCCGATGCCGGGCAACTTGCCGAACTCCTCGATGGCCTGCTCGATGGATTTGGGGATGAAGCTCATGCCGGAAGTGCTTAAGTGCTTAAGTCCGTAAGTTAATAAGTGCGACCATTCAAACTTGCCAACAAAGCTAAACCGTTAGTGACAAGTGACGACCACCATAGTAGCAAATCGGGTTCGGATTGGACAATTGGTTAACAACACGAGGTCGGATTTGCGCAAAGGGGCGGGCGGGTTTAAAATTCGGTTGAAGAATTTAACAACTTTTCCCATGAAAGAAAACTTGTTTCATGTGCTCACCAACCTCGGACTCGAGGACAAGGAGGCGCAACTGTACGTTTCGCTGGTCGTACTGGGCGAGGCCTCGGTGCTCGCGCTTTCGCGCAAGTCGGGCGTGAACCGCGCCTCGATCTACTATATTCTCGACAAGATGAAGAAGCGGGGGCTTGTCACACACCTCAAGAAGAAGGGCACCGACCTTTACAGCTCCGTGGATCCCGACCTCGTGCTCGCCCAATTCCAAAGCCGGGTCCAGGACCTGCAAGCCGCCGTGCCGGAGCTCAAGGCCCTGGTCAACCAAAACGGCCAACGACCCCACGTGCGCTTCTACGAAGGCCTCAACGGCATCAAGGCCATGCTCGCGGATTCACTCACGGCCAAGACCGAGATCCTTTCAACCACCAACCCCGAGACCCTGAAACGCCTCTGGCCAGAATATGACGAGGAATATTCCAAGCGGCGCGCCACAGGCAACCTACCCCTTCGCGCCCTTGCCCCCAACGACGAGCATGGGCGGAAAGCGAAGACCGAGGACAAAAAATTCAACCGCGAACTTCGGCTCGTCGACCCCAACACCTTGAGCCTCGGAAGCGAGATCACAATCTACGACGACAAGGTCGCCATGACCTCGCTCACGGGCGAACTGTTCGGCGTTCTCATCGAGAACCCCGCCTTGG
>JACRIF010000098.1 GCA_016220125.1 Candidatus Peregrinibacteria bacterium | reverse complement strand
TCCATGTAGTTGGGCTCCATGGTCTTGTAGTCGTTTTCCATGTCGACCCAGCGGCCCATGCGCTCGACCGTGGCCTTCCATTCCTCGGCGTATTTCATCACGCTGGCGCGGCAGGCCTCGTTGAATTTCCCGATGCCGTATTCCTCGATGGCGGTTTTGCTCTTGAGGCCCAGATCCTTTTCCACCAAATTTTCCACGGGAAGCCCGTGGCAGTCCCAGCCCCATTTGCGGTCGACTTTGTAGCCCTTCATCGCCCAATAGCGCGGAACCACATCCTTGAGCGTTCCCGCCAAGAGGTGGCCGTAGTGGGGCAGGCCCGTGGCGAACGGAGGGCCGTCGTAGAACGAGTACTCCTTCTTTCCGCGCACGGATTTCTCGAAGGTTTTGTTGGCCTTCCAATAAGCGATGAGGTCCTCCTCCATTTGGGGGAAGGATTGCTTGGGATTGACTGGTGTAAACATAGTTTAGGGACTAGGGATTAGGTGCTAGGCGCTAGACAAAAAATAAACGCTCCAAAAGATGAACGCTTAGGCTCCGATCCGAAGACCAGAGAGTTACCACCTAGGCTAATGCTTGATTTTCATTGATGACGGAGCTGCTCTCCGGGTTGGTCTACGGCCTTTCGACTTCGCTCAAGGCTTTCTTCAACCAGCTGATCTCGTGATTGCGAGATTCGGACGCTGTTCACCTCTGAATCATAGTTTGACTCGAGCAAAGGGTCAAGCGGAGGTGTCGATCGTATCGCAAAGGGCCAAGACTTTTTCTTCCAGTTCGGCCAAGGTTCCGTTGTTCTCGATTATCGTGTCCGCCATGGGCATGCATTGCGCCACCTGAATTCCATAGGTTGCTATGCCGGAATCCCATTCCCGGTCCAACAGCTCCGATACTTCTTTAGGTGTTTTCGGGTCCCCGGTGCGCTTCCGACCGAGAATCCGCTCCGTCAGCATTTCACGGCTTGCCGTTACCCCGAGAATCAGGGCGTTTATTTTCTTTTTCAGTTCCGCGACCTGCGCCGGATGGCGTATCCCATCCACAACCCACACGTTTTCGACCGACGCCCGAATTTTTTCAATCACCATTTTCGCCAAGGCCTCGGGGCCTCCTTCGGACTGAATGGCATTCGCGATCTCATGGAGCTTGTAGCGCTCCTCGATTCCCACGCCACGCCTAACAGCCTCCTCGCGCACCATGTCGCCCGTGGCGATATGCCTGAACCCCCTCCCTTTCAAAATAGTGGATACCGCCCCTTTGCCCGCACCCGGCAGGCCTATGAGCGCCACCACCCGTTTTGACTGAGGATCCAGTATTTCCGGCATTGCGGTTGGGTTAGCGAAACACGTCGCGCTATTTTGCGCCCTCCGCTTTTTTCACCTTGATGCTGGCGGGATCGATTTTCACAAAATTCTTCCACATCTGGCTCGCCACCGGCTTGGTGTCGCCGACATATTTGCTTCCCATTTCCTTGGAATACGGCCTTTCGCATTCGGAGGACAGCTCCTCGAAGGCGATCTGGGCGATGGGCATTTTGTAGTAGAGCAAAATCGGCATGTTCGCGGTGTTGTGCAATTCCAGCGTCATTTTGAGGCAGTTGCCGGGGTCCAGGAAGCCCGCGGTGACGTGGATCATGAGGCCCATCCGGCCCACGGAGCTTTTGCCCTCGAGCCGGCCGACGAATTTCGAGGCCACGCCCGTTTTTTCGAGGATCAAGCCCAAGGCAAACTCCCCGGGGTGAAGGACGAAGGGGGTTTCCTCATCGATCACCACCTCCTTCATCATCTGATCGATCGGCTTCTTGGGATCGATGACATGGTTTCGGCTGGTGTCATATACAAGGAAGTGCCGATCCAGGTGCAGATCGACCGAGGCGGGCTGGATCATTTTTTCATTGAACGGCTCAATGGAGATGTTGCCTGCCTTGATGGCGATTCGGATGTCTCGATCGGACAAGATCATATAAGGATTGGTTAGCGGGGCTTAAGGGCACTTCACATGGTGGGCTTTATCCCATTGTAGTACGCCAGGACCTTTTGGTTCAACTCTTCCGGAGTGCCGTTGTTCTCGATGAGGGTGTCGGCCTTGGCCACGCAGGCGCCCACTTGCTGGCCGTCGGCCTTTTCCCCCACGCCCCAGTCGCGGTCGATTCGTTTGACCACCTCCTCGCGCGTTTTGGGGTCGCTGGGCCGGCCGCGCTTGAGCACACGCTCGATCAGCAATTCGCGGTCCGCGGTGACACCCAGGATATGCACGCCCTTTTCCTTGCGAAGCTCGTCGATCTCGGCCGGGTGGCGGATGCCATCGACCATCCACAGGCTTCCCTCTGCTGTTTTCAATTTCTCGATCGCCTTTTTCCCGAAAACGCCCAAGCCGTTTTCGGCGCGCAGGGTGTTGCCGAGGTCCTGGAGCTTTTCGCGCTCCTCGGGGATGCCCCGGCGGCGGGCCTCCTCGCGCACCATTTGCGACAACGTCATGTACTGGAAGCCCAATTGCTCCAAAATCTTGACCACTTCGCCCTTGCCCGCGCCGATGGAACCGGTGAGGCCGATGATGGTTTTGGCAGGGGACATAGCGCTTCTTGGTTAAAGGGTTTTATTTTTTTCCAAGATCCGATCATACAGCTTCAGGAATTCCCCCTCAACTTTTTCCATGGGGATCGAGTTGTCGAAGCAATAGTCGGCGCGGCGGACGCACAACCCGACCTGTTGTCCCTCGGGGGGTTCGTTCACGCCCCAGTCCCGGCGCAACCGTTTCCTGATTTCATCCGGGTCCGTGGGGTCCATGTCGCGTTTCCGCTCCAGGATGCGTTTCACGATTTCCTCTTCCCCCAAAAGGATGGCGATCAGGACAAAGCCCGGGTCGCTTTGAAACTCGTCGATTTAGGTCGGGTTACGGATGCCGTCGACCACCCATTGATAGCCCCCCACGGCCGTGAT
>JACRIF010000097.1 GCA_016220125.1 Candidatus Peregrinibacteria bacterium | reverse complement strand
CTGTAGGGGTTTTTGACCCGGCCTTCGATGGTGGCGTGGATTGTCTCGTGGGCCAGCGTTTTCGAAAGGCTGGAGGTGCTGGTTTGGATCACGGTTTCCTGCAGTTCTGTGAAGGCCTCCATCTCTTTGGTGATGCGCTCGTAGTCGGCGGGATACAACACCTTGAAGCACAGCGTGTCCAATTCGTTTTTGAGCGTGTAGATACCCAGGCGCGAGGCGATGGGCGAATAAATGGTGAGGGTCTCGTCCGCGATGATATGCCGTTTCTCCTCCTTTTTGATGTAATGGAGCGTGCGCATGTTGTGCAAACGATCCGCCAATTTGATCAAGATCACCCGGATGTCCTTGGCCATGGCCAGGAACATTTTTCTCAGGTTCTCGACTTGGCGTTCGCGCCCCTGATAGAACACTTTTCCCAATTTCTCCAAGCCCTTGAGGAGGGGCGAGATGCTGGTGCCGAACAGGGCCTCGATCTCGGGCAATTTCACCTCGGTGTCCTCCAGCACATCGTGCAAAAGGCAGGCCACGATGGAATCCTCATCGGGCTTGAGCCCGAGCAGGATTTGGGCCACCTCCAGCGGGTGCTGGATGTAGGGCTCCCCGGATTGGCGCAATTGCCCGTCATGGGCCTTTTTGGCGAATTCATAGGCCGAACGAACCCGTTCCTCATTCAGGCTGGGCAAATGCTCCTTGGCTTTTTTGATAATCCCTTCGATGGTCGCGGGTTGAGCCATTTTGAAACAAAAAAAGTGGGAAAAACAATACTGTGTATCATACCACCATCCTGTTGGTTTGACAAAAAAGTTCGACAAAATGTCCAACAATGCAATCCTTTTAATCACAGTTCAGACGGTGGTTGTAGGATGATGTTTCCGATTTTCATAGTTTTCAATTTTTCAAATTTTCATCTTTAAAGTCGGGTGATTTCCTGTAAAATCCAATGTGCCCTTATCCCTCAAGTTTATGAAAAACGAAAACAAGGTTTTATTGCTCATTTTGGATGGTTTCGGCGAGGCGCCCGCGGGTCCCGGCAATGCGGTGACCTTGGCCAAGACCCCTCATTTGGCCGAGCTTCGGTCCAAATACCCGCATAGTTTGGTGCAAACGTCCGGCGAGGCCGTGGGGTTGGTCGAAGGCTCCATGGGAGGGTCCGAAGTGGGCCATTTCACTATGGGTGCGGGTCGCATCGTCCCCCAATTCCTATTGGCCATCAATTGGGCAATAAAAGACGGTTCTTTTTACACCAATCCAGCGCTCAAAAGCGCCTTCGACGAGGTCAAAAAAACAGGCAAAAAACTCCATCTGGTCGGCATGATTTCCGACAAGGGTGTCCATTCCGACATCTCCCACCTCCTCGCCCTGATCGACTGGGCGGCCAAAGAGAAGCTCGAACAGGTTTTCATCCATTGCATCACCGACGGCCGTGATGTGGAGGAGCGGAGCGCCACGCGTTATCTGAAAATGGTTCAGGAAAAAATCGCCGAGTCCAAAGTCGGCAAAATCGCCACAATTGTGGGTCGCTATTTTGCCATGGATCGCGACCGGAATTTCGATCGGACGGAAATGGCCTATCGTTTGATGACTCAAGGCGAGGGCGAGGCGTTCGCGGATCCCCTCAAGGCGATTGAATCCGCCTATGCCAAGGATGCCGCTCTCACCGACTATTATTTGCCTCCGATCGTGGTCGACAAGGACGGGGTGGTCGAAACGGGCGATGCCGTCATTTTCTTCAATTACCGCACCGACCGCACCAAGCAACTCACTGCGGCGTTCACGGAGCCCGATTTCACCCATTTCAAGCCAACGATCGGCAAGGTGCATTTCGTCTGCATGGGCCCCTATTCCGAAATCGCGCCGGTGGCCTTCCAAATGCCCACGGTCCAGAACAATTTGTCCCAATGGCTCTCGGCGCACAATATCCGTCAGCTCCGCATCGCCGAGACGGAAAAATATGCGCACGTCACTTTTTTCTTCAATTCCCAAATCGAGCACCCCTTGCCGCTGGAGGATCGGATCCTGGTGAATTCGCCCAAGGTGGCCTCGTATGCCGAGAAGCCCGAAATGTCCGCGCCCGAGGTCACGGAAAAGATCCTCGCGGCCCTAAAAAAAGGCGATCACCAAGCCATTATCGTTAACTACGCGAATGGCGACTTGGTCGGTCATTCCGGGAGCCTGGCGGCCACGATCAAGGCCGTCGAAACGCTCGACGATTGCATTGCGAAACTTGTCCCGCAGGCCATGGAATCCGGCTACACCATGCTCATCACTGCCGACCACGGCAATGCCGACGACATGCTGTACCCCAACGGCGACCCGAAACCCGCCCACTCCATGAACCCCGTCCCGTTTTTGGTGATCGATCCTGAGCACAAAATCCAAAAAGTCCGCGACGGCGGCTTGGCCGATGTGGCGCCCACGATCCTCAAAATCCTCGGCTTGCCCAAGCCGAAAGAGATGACAGGGGAGTCGTTGGTTTAAATTCAAATTTCACATCCCCCGAAGGCGCGATAACGTTATCGCGCCTTCGGGGTTTTCGGTGATGAAAATCGGCCCTATTCTTTGTAATATTCCTCCAAGCACGCCTTCGCCTCGGAAGACCCCATGTCTGCGGCTTTTTTCACCAGGACGAGCGCCTCTTCGACACGTCCATTCTCCTCTTCGAGCGAGGCAAGATTGATGAGCGCATCGGTCATCCCGTTTTCGAATGCTTTCGTGTAAAGCTCCTTCGCTTTTGTTTTGTCCCCTTGGGCATCGGCGATACGGCCCTTTTCGAAAATCGAAAATTGGGCTTCCACCAGCTCCGAAACGGCATCCAGTCGCTTCACGAATTTTTCCACCAGGGTGAAGGGCGCGAACGCGGAAAGGCATTCCAAAATTCGCTCCCGATCCTCAACAGCCATCACTGCGGTCTCGGCCTTTTCGGGAGTCATGGCGGTGAGTTGCTCGTCGTAATCGGTCAAAAATGGTTCTCGATCTTGGGTGGGCATTGGAGGAGGGTTAGGGGTGACTTCGGTGGGTACGTTAGGGCATTTCCTGTGATTTGTAAATTTGGAATTTGGTTTTTTAATAGGGTCTTATATATATTTCCACAAAATCGCTCATTTCCCCTTTTGTTTTGCATGGTTTTTTTGGTAAAATCTTCAAAGACAAACCCTCTCTCAAAACAAAAATCCAAAAATTCAAGCGACTCATCGCCGGCCTCCTCGTTTGCGTTATGCTGGGAAACCAGCTCGATGTTTTGGTTCCCTTGGTCCAGGCGGCTCAAGGGTCCACGGGTGCTTCCGCCCCTGCGGCGACCGCGGGCGCCAAGGCCCAAAAAACCTTGAATCCCCCCGCCCCCCAGATGGGGTTGGTGGCGGTTTTGGTCGAAAATCCCCTGCTCGACGACAAGCAAATCTACGATTCCAACGGCGACAAGATGACGCTTCGGGAGCGTATTTTCGAGTACGCCGAAAATGTTCAGCGCCGCATGCCCCACACCCGCGCCATCGTGGTCGGGGTGGATCCGACCGAATCCACGCTCAAAATCAGCACGGTGCTGGAAAAATTGTATTTTGACGGCATCAGCGGAAAAGACCTTGAGGACAACGGCTTGGGCGCGGGCACCGAGAACCACCTGGTCGGCGTGGTGCTGGTCGGCAATATCCCCACCCCCGTGGTGTACGATCAGGGCGCTGTGAGCCCAAGCCTCTATCCCTACACCGATTTCGACCGCAAGCGTTACGTTTACAATTACCTCACCGACCATTTCGAGTTCAATGCCGACGCCATTGTGCCCACGCCTGAAATTTGGCATGGGGTCATTGTTCCCCCCTCGAAAGACGATGCTGTTCGTCGGCAGGAGCTCTCCGATTTTTTCTACAAAAACAACGAGTATTCCAACGATCGGGGCGAGTACGCCCAGTTCGACCAGCGGTTGCTGTACTACAACTTCCCGGCGGTCGACAAAAAGCTGAACACCACCGACTACTTGGCCTACAAGCGCAACATCAAATACGCCGAGGAGTTGGCGTTTGGGCGGTACAGCAAGAACCTGCTCCGCCAGATCGTTCAGGAGTTTAGCGCCGAAGTGGAGCCTGAAAAGGCCCCCGCCGACCGGACCCAGCCGATCCAGGATTCGGACATCGCCGGTTTTTATCAGTCCATCACACAGGCCAGCACCACGCGGTTTGTGAAAAATTTGGGCGAGGCCATGACCACCTACCTCAGCCGCCTCAATCCGATTGTGGCCGGAACCGGGCGCTGGGAGGGCACGCATTACGACACGTTGGCCTCGCTCATCAATCAGCGGGATATCTACATGCAGACCATGCTCAAGGGGAAAACCGTTGAGTTGGAAAAGCAGATCGACACCGCGGTGGCGGGCGTTCAGCAGAACAAGCAACTCATTTCCGAGGTGAAGGTCACGATCACCGACTACAAGGATTACAACTGCAACAATCAAGGGTGCCAATTCGCCAATCCCGATGAGTCGAGGTCCTTCACCTTTCCGGCCTACATCGACGGAACTCCTGTGAAACAGCTGACCATGCCCTTTTTGCCTCCCGAGATTCTGGCCCTCACGGACAATTCGATCAACTCGGCCGATCAATGCGGGTTGAGGCGGGGACAACCCCTCTTGCCGGGGGTTTCGCCACTCGACAACAATTCGGCGCTGGTCGATGCCAATCGCATGTACAACCCCGATTCGGCCATCATCCCCAAATCCCAAGCGGTTCACAACGATGTGCTGAAATCGGAGGAAACCCCGCCTTTGGATGAAACCCCCGAATATCACAATTACGGAAAATGCGTGGCCAACAACTCGGTTGTGATCCATGAAAAGGATGCCAATGCGGATCCAGCCTACTGTCGGCCCGACGAGGCGGTGTTGCCGGTGTACGACATGAAGGGCGCAAAGGAGGTCGGTTTCCATTTCTACGACCCATCGGTCCCCAAACCCGCCAACCTGGTGGCGCCCGCCCCGGACCAATGCACGATCGAGCACATGACTTTTTTGCCCTATCCGCCCTTGTTGCGGAAGGGCCTTTACGATCCCGAATCCTGGATCGACCCTTTTGACGGCTCCATATTCTTCGCCAAGGTTTACCAGAAAACATTGGAGCCCTTTTTCGGCAATGTGAATTTGGCCGATGCCATTTCCGAGGCGTTTGGGGTCATGGTCGCGGATGGTCGCATCAAGCTCGATTTTTCGAGTTTGTATGCGGTGGGGCAAGTGCCCGATCCGGCCGATTTCCTGTTGTTGCCCCATCAACGCCTGAGGAAAATGATCCAGGTGTTGCTCAAGGACAAATCCTACGATTTTGTCCATTTTTACCGGGACAATTTCCCCCCTTTGGCCGACAACCACGTCAAATTCGAGGTGCAGGCGTCGTACAAGCCGGTGAACAGCGTGGTGCATCACACGGAGCCGAAAGACAGCACGCTCAAGGCCGCCGCCGGGAATTTCACCATCCCGCAAATTCCGATCGATGGGATTCGGTATTTGGAGTTCGACCGCTCGAACCAGCATTTCACATTCGAATACCCCAATTTCTTCAAGCTGAAGGGCGACAATGCGGCCGAGATCGCCACCAGCCTTCTGCAAATGGTTCAGCAAAAAGACCAGGAGCTGAACGCCAAATTGGGGTATCAGGCGAACCTGATCAGCCAGTTCGTGGCCCAAAATGCCGATTTGCTCGAGCCCATCCAATGGCGCCAACTGGGTTTTGACCAGAAGCATGAGGCCATTCTCGAAAAATATGTGGATCGCGACAGCTTCCTTCCCGTTCCGCAGGCCAAACCGGGCAAAACATTGAACCCGCCGTTGGTGAAGCCCAAGGGTTACGAGGCGATGCAAATCGTCGCCGATGGCGATGCCACGGGATTCCAATTCGCCCTGAACAGTTCCCATCAGCCGTTGCCACCCGCCTCGGGCACGGGGCAAACGACCCAGGCCGAGACGGCGGCCCCCACGCCGCCGGCTTCCACCGGAGCGGTCGGCATCGGTCAGGGGGAGACTTCCTCCAAATGCGGCCCATCCGACGGAGTCGAGATCTGGGAATGGTTCGATGCGGTGAAATGCTGGATCGAGGAGGAGGTCAGCAAGTTGGACCAAATGGTGAATCTCGACAATTCGTGCGCGGCGGAACCGTTGCCCGAGCCCACCAAAGAGGAGCAGGCCGCCTTTGATCTCATGAATGACACCCGGTTGTCCGTCGACAACCCCAAGGACAAGCCCGTGCGGGTCGATGTCTCGGTGCAAAGCAAAACGTTGGTTCAGGGCGAGAAGGCCGCGATCAAGGCCAAGATCCTGAACAGCGACGGCGACCCGGTGATCGGATTCCTCGACGACCCCCTTTCCTTCAAGGTCGCCGACGCGGGTTTGGCTCATTTCGACAAAGGGTCCGTGCCTGTGTTCATCGGGGAGGAAAAATCCAACTTGTTCGTGGACGCAGCCACCGGGAATACCCAAATTGCGGTCCAGCTGGGTGCGCTGGCGGCCCCCCCGGTTCCGATCCGCGTGGTTCAGAGCGCCACGATCAAATTGTCGGCGGTTCGGACGAACGACGGCAATCGCGCCGCCTACAAGGTCACGGCGATCGTGGTCGATCCCACGGGCCTGCCGATCACGGATGTGAACGGCGAGGCGCGCCTGAGCCTGGTCCGCCCTGCGGATGGCGTGTTGGTGAATGGCGGTCGGCTCACGATCGAAAATGGCCGGGGCGAGGCGACTTTTTACCCGAATCCCGCCAGCCTCATGATCGATCTGATCACGGTGCACCCCTATTACCAGAGCGAAACGCTTCAAATCGAGCAGCCGCCGAACCTGCCCTTCAAGGTGGTGATCGGCGCCCCGAAATTCCTGACCATCGGCACCCTCAACACCCTTCCTGTCACGGTGACGGATGTGAATGGGTTGGTGTCGAAGGATTTCAATGGGGAGCTCACCCTGTCGGTCTCCGACAAAACCTCGGCTTTCGGGAATGCGGTGGCAAGCGTGGTGCCCATCCAAAACGGCCGTGGGGAAATCCAAGTGAAAACCCACAATGAAACCGGAGCCCTCGGCCTGTCGGCGACGGTTCCCGGATTGGTGTCGGCCGATATCCAAATTCCGATCATCGCCCGTGTGACCTCCGCGGAATGGGGCCAAACCTTCCCCCAGACCCTGTTCGCCTCGTTCCTGGGCTTCCCCGCGGGGAATTTCATGGAGGAAAATTATTTCGGTGGGGTGCATTTGTTCTCGGGCAAGACCGAGGCGGTGTTCGGCTTCATGAAGACTCCGTCCTCGCCCGCCGTGGTCACGATCAAGCCCAATTTCAAGATCGCCACCGCGGAGCCGCGCCAGGCGATTTTGGCCCGGTCCATGGGGAATGCCTTGGGACTCCAAGTCTTCGACCAAAAGGAATTCAAGTCCCTGGCCAGCTTCCAGGCGCCCCTGGATTTCGACGCCGTGGAAATTTGGAACGAGTCGCAATTGCCGGTTCACGGAAAGGCCTATGTCGAGCTCACCGATAAGAACTTCAAGGTGGAACCCGATGGGCAGGATTTGGTGATCCTGGATTCCCAGGGTGAACGGGTGCTCACCGTGTCGAAAAACGGCCTGCGCTTCGGCCAGATGCAGTATGAGCTGTTTTACGACAAGGAATCCGATTTGGATCTGGTCGAGTTGGTGCTGGCCAGCCCCACGGCCAAGGTGGCCCGGCTGAGGCTCGATTTCAAGCCGCGCACGATTCTTCCCTCTGAGGTCGTCGTCGACCCTGCGTTGTCCGTGCGCAACGACTATTCCGGCAAAAGCACGCTCGATCCCACGGGGTTGGTGCTGTTCGATGCATCCAAAAAACCCGATGAAAGCACCAAGCTTCCCGAGAATTTCGGATTGGAGGGCGACAACAAATACCTCCTTCGTTTCGGGGGAGGAAGTCCGATCGGCGAGGCGGTCATGTTCAATCTTCCCTACAACGCCGTGTTGCTCGGCGATCCGACCGTTGCGCTCAAAACCTCCATCGCCTCCAGTCTCAATTACGACAACACCATCGGTCGCCAAATCTACCAGGACACCCAGGGAAGCGACTTTGTCTCGCTCACGAATTTCGATTTCAATGCCGATGGCATCCAGGATGTCGCCGGGGTGCTGAAGGACGGCCGTATCCGCCTGTTTGAGGGGGGACTCACCGATCCGCAGATCCGAGATCGGGGAAACATCGCCTATTTGGCCGACGGGGTGCTGAGCCTCAATGCCTTCGACTTCAAGGGCGACGGCTACGATGATTTGGTGGTGGCGACCCGCGAGGGAAGGTTGGCGATCCTGAGCAATGATGCCGAGGTGCTCACCCGCACCGACCAGAAAATCAAGGTCGGCAAGCAGATCTACCAGCTCTTCAAACAGGACATGGATGCGGACGGCTACCTCGATCTGGTCACCTTGGACAGCCGAGGCGACATCCGCGTATTCTACAACCAGTCTCCGAAACTGTTGCTTCAGGGGAAGAAGCCCCCGTTTTTGGCCAAAGACCAAATCCCGGAGAACGGTGTGCTCATCGGAAACTATGGGTTCAGCCTCAAATTGGGCCAAAATATCAAGGGTGGTCTCATGCTCCGGTATCCGGGCATGGTGGAGCCCGCGGAGCCCAATCCCGCTCCTGCAACCCCCCGCCCCGCCCCGACTTCCACCCCTGGAACGGGTGGCAAATTGCCGACCATCACCCCGCCCCCGGCCACCGATTTTGGCGCGCTCGAAGGATTCTCCGAACGCGACACCTCGGGCGATGTGAGCGAGGACGAGGCCCGCGCGCATGTGAAGGCCTTGGATGAGGCCACGCAGTCCGCCGCCGAGGGTGGCCAGCCTCCGGAAATTCCGAAACTGCCGTGGGCCGAAGGGGAGAAGAAGGAAACCTATTTTGCCCCGCTCTCCGACTACGAGGTGGCGGGAAAGAGCCCCCGGTTCACGGTGGAGAAAACCGTGGTGAATCGCGACCGTCCCTCCGACTCCGATCTGGATCTGGGCGAGGCATTGAAATACACGCTCAAGATCCAAAGCGATCGCAACCTCAGCGATTTGGTGTTCGCCGACATCGTGCCCGATTCGCTGTCCCTGGATCCGAAATCCGTGAAATGCGTCTCAGGCGGATGCGAGGGCATGCAGGTGAAGCCGAAGGATATTTATCTCTTCCTCGCCAAGCTCAGCCCCAAAGCCGGAACGCCCATGGTCATCGCCTACGAGGCCACGGTGAAGAGCACCCCCAAGGCGGCGGTTTATCTTAAAAAAATCAAGGATCCGCTGTTGCTGGAATACGCGGGTCCGGCCAGCGTGAGCGTGGCGAAAACCGTGGCAAACCTCAACAGGCCGCAACCGATTGTGATGCCGAATTTCACGTTCCCCTTCAGGCCTTTTGTGATCGATGGCGTGCCGTTGCGAGTGCGATACACCGTCACCGTGCAAACCAACCAAAACCTGTCGGGGATTGTGTTGTCCGATGAGGTGCCCAGCAATATCACCGTGGATTGGAACACGGTGAGATGCTCAGGGGGCGGGTGCGGCGGCATGAGTCTGCAGCAAAAGGGTTCCGCCATGTTCCTCAGGAACCTGAATCCGAATGCCGCGCGGCCCACGGTGATCACCTACGAGGCGGTGCTGAACAGCCGAAGCGACACGAACCGCTATTTCAGCAATTCAGCCCCATTCAATCCGCAGAACAATCTTAAGGTTCTCTTCAATGCCCCGATCGATGCGTTCACGGACATCATGGTGTCGCCCCCTTACAACAAGACCGGACAGCTCATCGCCCATTACACCACGGCACCCCGGGATTACCGGGTGGCCTCAACCGCGCGCGAGAAAACTTCCAGCGAAAAATTGATCGAGGAGCAAAAGAAAAAACTCGATGCGCTCAAAGACATCGATCCCGACGATCCCAACGCCTCCAGCAAGGCGAAAGAGGCCACCGATGCCTTGGGCATTGGCGCGGTGAGCGACGGGATGAAGGATGGCAGCTTGGATGCCACCGGCAGGCCGGCGGGCATGACCCCCGAGCAGTGCGCCCAGGATCCCTCCGCCTGCGCGGAGGAAAGCATGAGCCAGGCCAATAAGACGATCAGCAGTCTGTCGTGCATTGGGGGCGGCTGTCTGCCCATGCCGTTCAACATGGCGTTCCTGGCTCCCGGCGCCATTCCATTCGCCATGCCTTTGATCGCCTTCCCGGCCACGTTGATCGCGCCCCCCGCTCCTCCAATTCCCGTGCCCTCGTTCTTCGGCCTTGCGCCGACTCCCGTGGGCGCCACCACGGTCAAGGGGCCGATCATGTCCATGATCCGTTTCTACATGATCCCCACGCTCACCGCCGGCATCGACCTCGCGTTGTGCTGGGGGCCGTACATGGGCGAGGCGCCGGTGCCTCCGCCACTCATGCCGCTTCCCTATCCGCCGCCGATCGGAAACTGCATGTCGTTCGCATTGCCCATGGGGGCCTTGCCTCCCTGCAAGCTGCTGGAAACCGCCATGAACAAGCTGATGCAGGCGGCGAATTCCGTGATCAGCGACACCAATTCCGACATCGCCGCGGTGAACAATGCCTCCGGCATTCCGCCCGATGTGGCGAATGCCCAGGGCCAGTCGGGCGGAGGCGGATTGGAAGTGGGCTTGGCCGTGAATTTGGGCGGAGCTTCGAAATTCGAACCTCCGGCCAAGGGGTTTGGAAATACCCATGTGGGGAGTTTCGATAACATCGGCGGTGTGCTGGCCAGTTGGCTTGATCGCGAGTTGCTCGAGGTCATGAACAAGTTGCTCACGTTGCCCACCATTCGGGTTATTTTGCCCGACATCCAAAATCAATTTGTCGACGACCTGGATCGGTTCAAGAAGCAGGTGGATGGTTTGGGCCTTCCGCCCGCCCCCACCGCATCGCTGAAAGGCGTCGAGGACACCTTCAACGGGGTCAACAACCAGTTGGAGCAGGTCTATCAGGTGATCAGTTCGTTGCCGCTCGTCACGGTCAACGAGACCAATGTGGATTTCAAGATTCCATGGGTGTCCTCCGCCGAGATCGGCGACTTTCTCCGCGAAGGGGGAAAATACATGGAGTATTACAAGCGAAAGATCCAATCCTACAAGGATGTTCTGGAGCAATACCAATGCCCGGACCCCACGGCTACCACCTCGGAATGCGTCACCAACAAGGTCTTGAGCATGTTCATCGCGAATCTCGATGATTTCGTGAAGAGCCTCCAGGAGAATTTGGCCGTGATCCAGTCCTACATGAATTTCCCCAGGGATTTGATCCTGTTCAAGCGCCAGTTGGCCGATTACATCCGCCAGTTCGCCTGCATCCTCGATACCCAAAGCCAGATGTACGGCGGATGGCTGAGCACCATCCAGGACCAGATCGTCGGCTACATGGAGGTGGTGGCCACGATCATGGAGGTCGTGAAAAATTTCAAAAAGATCATCGATATTTTCAGCAATTTTGAAAGCGCCTGCGATGCCTGCACCAACGAGCGCAACGCCAATTTCGGATGGATCACCCTGCTCGGTTTGGTCATCCCTGATATTCCGATCATCAAGTTCCCCAAGTGGCCCGATGTGGTGCTCGACATGTCCGATTTCGACCTCAATCTCAATCTTGAAATGCCTACGGTGCATTTTGTGGTCGAACCGATCAAATTGCCGAAAATCCCCCAGATCACGTTGCCCGACCTGCCGGCGTTGTCCGACCTTCAATTGTTGCTCAGCCTGCCGGCGTTGCCGATTTTGCCCGAACTGCCCAAGTTGCCCGAACTGCCTCCGCTTCCCGGAGTCCCCAGCATCACGTTGCCCACGCTGCCTCCGCCACCCAAATTGCCCGATATCGGCAAGCAGATGAAAGTGCCCATGGATCTGCTCGATTTGATCCTGAAAATGTGGTGTCTGGTCAAAAAATCCTTCTCCCCGGTTCCCGAGGGATACTTGAAAGACCACGCGGTTTTGCTGACCAACCGTCCCGCCTACCTCACTCCGCTCGACATCCTCAAGCCTAAGATCGGCGACATCGAGCCGTTCGACACGGGTTTCAATGAAATCCGCATCGAAACCACCATCCATCTGGGGCTCCGTTTCAAGGCCGCGCTCGAGGTCATCGGAGACGCCGCGAAGGGCTGGAATGGGGCGATCACCGATTTCTCCAAATTCATCAACGAGGGGTCGCAATCCTTGGTCGACCAGGCCGCGGGCAAGATCCAAGGGGTGATCAACGAGGCGGAAAACAAGGCCGCGCAGGGGTTGGAGGCGGCGAAGGCGAAATTGGAGGAGACCAAGGCATCCGTCAAACAGGCCTTGGGCAAGGATTTGGGCACAGCGCTCGACTATGCGTTGGATCCCCAAGCGGCCTTGGACAAACTGGATCTCTATTTCAAGGGGGTCGACCAGAACTTCAGGGATATCGAAGCGGGCAACCAGCAAAAACTCAACGAGCTCACCGATGCCCTCTACGGCGATCAGATGAGGCTGGCGAACCAAGCCTATGTCGATACGATCGCCTCGGCCCGCAAGGCGATGGGGGAGAAGGGCCAGGAATGGTCTCAGGCCACGGAGGATTTCTTCAAGCAAAATCTCATGCAGTGGGTCTTGGATCCGTTTGAGGGGGTTCAGCAGTTGGAGAAGTGGGCGAAGGACAACAATGTCACTTCTGACGAGCTCCAGGCCAAGATCAATGCCTTGAGCCAGACCGTGGATGACCTGATTGTCCGTGGAATCATCAAGGCCAGCCAAGCCACTCAAGAGGCGGTGAAGGCTGCGGGTCAGGCGGTGCAAGGCGAACCCCAAGCGGCAGTGTCCACCACCAGCCGCGTGGCCTATGTGAAATCCCTGTTTGGCGAGGGAATCGATTCGAAAATTCTCCAGCTGGCCAAGGTCATCGATTCCATGAACGGCACCTCGGTCGATTATCGCGTCCTCAAGGCCGAGCTGGGGGTTCCCGATGCGCATCTGCCTCCCCCGAAATCGATCGACAAGGTTCAAGAGACGCGCCGAAATTTGATTGCCTACAGCGACAAGCTCGAAAGCGAAGCGAGCAGGGCCGAAAAATCCGGCAATCTGCTGGCTTTGGCCGAAAGCGGACAGGATTCCATGGTCAGCGTTTCGAAGGGGCCCGCTGATTTCAGGTTGGCGGCATCGGATTCAAAAGTCGTCACTCCCACAGTGGAATCCCCTGCGAGGATTGTGACCGATTCCAAGCTTTTGGCGCAGGCCAATCCCGCACCCGCTCCTGCGGGAAATAGTTCAACGGCCGGGAACACCGATTCCTCCGACTCCTCCTCCACGGCCAATTGCGTGGGCTCCTGTCTTGTCGACCCCGCCACGGGTATGGCGGTGCAGTTCATTTCGCATTTCGACAATCCCGCCATCATCCAGACGGCGTTCGTGCCCACACGGGTGCCAGGGCATTCCAACGTGGTGTACAGCGATGGCACGGCCTTGTACCTGAAGCGCGATCTGTCGGTCCCCGACGACATCACCCGGAACATCGCGCCCCATGTGCCCAATGTGCTGTTCTCGCTCGACCGCTTCCTCACGGTGGGCAAATCCCTCATGCCGGCCAAGGAGTCCGTCAACATGCTGTCCAGTTCGCTCACCCAGAATGGGGCGGCCACATTCAATTGGCTCCAAAGTTCCAATCCCGATTTCTATGGCTACGGCATCGAATTGGAGCGCTCCATTTTGGGCTACGATGTGGATCGCCAGAGGAACGGCTTGCCCGACGTGACCATCATCCTGTTGCCGCCGGACGGCGAATTGCCTCCGCCGGTGCTGGTCGATGGCAACCCGATTCCGTTCGGCACGTTGGTCACCTCTTTTGGCACCAAGGACGAGGCCCGCGCCCGTTTCGGCGTAGAGGCCAAAAATACCGTGACAGGTGCCAAGAAAATCGTT
Source organism: Candidatus Peregrinibacteria bacterium (assembly GCA_016220125.1). Classification (GTDB taxonomy): domain Bacteria; phylum Patescibacteriota; class Gracilibacteria; order UM-FILTER-43-11; family UM-FILTER-43-11; genus FEN-1329. Next base: position 7,939 of record JACRIF010000097.1, on the reverse strand, counting down.
TTCAACACCATTGATTACGCCACGATTTCGTTGTCGCCGAACAAGGCGGTCGTGTTCGACCAATTCATGGGCCCCGCCTATCGCATGACGCTCGACAACGGCTATTACCACATCAAGGAGACCTGGTTCGATCGGAAGGGTTTGGTGGCCAACTACAACCACAACGAATTGTTGGCGCCCCAATCCTATGTCACGGCTCCGGCTCCGATCGCATTGCCGATCAAGGATATTAAGATCCCCGTGTACAAGGAGGGCGTCATTCCCGCCTCCAAACTGTTTATGGATCCTTCGGGAAACCTCAAATATTACTGGGATGTGAACCAGGACGGATCGCCGGAGGGCCCCGCGAATCCCGAATTCCATTTGCCCCCGCAACTGGAACCCAGGGAATTCAACATGGATCTCATTGCCAGCCAGGATCTGGCCGACGAGGCGTTCCCGCGCTACAAGAAATCGTTCAAGGTGGTGGTCTATGTGCCCGACATCAAGCTCGAGGCCCAGCCACTCAAGGAGCAGGCCATAGCCAAGGGAACGCTCAAGCCCGAGCAGGAAACCGATGATCTTTCCGACATTCCGTTCAGCCTGTTCCGCAAGCGCTGGGGCACGTGGAAGAACCTAGGGATGATCAAGCGAGAGGCGGATCAGCCGACTCGTCCTCCGCTGTCCGACAAGAACGGTTATAAAGACAACTATTACACCTCCAGTGGGGCGGGCGACTATGCGATCACGGGCTTTACCCAGGGGCCGTCCTCGGTGTTGGTCAAAGACCAGTCGCTCGAAACCGTGGCGCGCGTGCGCTTGGGCACGGGCCAGGTGGAATTGTTGAAGGGGGATTACACCTTCGAGGCGGTTCCGGCCTCCAAAACTTTGCCCACCCGCATTGTCATCATCAAAAAGAATTTCGACACCGTGCTCAGCAACGTCTATTACGTGGCCGATGGCGACACCGATGTCACCATCCTTCCAGAACCGCTCACAACCCGAAACGTGGCCACTCTGGGAGTCACGGTGGGCGACCAAAGCGGGACCGACACGATCGTTGCGCGCAATCTGCCGGGCTACGCCGAAAGTTATCCGGGCGGAGCCGCGATCTTCGATGAGAAAACCCAGCTCAACGTGGCGCTGGTCAGCACCAACGGCGCGATCCGCTTGATGCAACCGGGCTACAAATTGCGCGTCAAAAATCCCGGAAAACTCGACGAACCCGTCATCTTCCAAATCGTGGACGGTGGCAATCGTCCCGTGTTCGATGTGTTCATTGCCGCCGACTTCCAGCACCTCGAGATCCGCCAGGAGGAAGTGTGGAACGAGATCAAAGCGACGGTGGCCTTCCTGCAAAAGGCCGTGAAACCCCTGTTCGCCTCTTTGTTGGCGCAGGCGAAACCCGTGATCCCTGGCGTGCCCTCCACCGCTTCGCCGTTCGTGGATGTGACCCCCGAGAATCCCTACTACAAGGCCATTCTTGATCTCTACAAGCGACGGATCATCATGGGGTACGAGGATGCCACCTTCAAGCCCGAGGCCAAGATCAGCCGAGCGGAATTCGTGAAGATCGCATTGGGTGCCACCAACTGTCTCGACTGTTCCAAGCCCAACGACGTCCAGCGCCAGAAATATTCCTCGAATGCGCCGTTCCCCGATGTGTCGCTCTCCGCGTGGTACTACTTCTGCATTGCGATCGCGAAGGAGTTGGGCATGGTCACGGGTTACGGCGACGGCTTCTTCCGCCCCGAGCGCAACATCAGCCGCGCCGAGGCTGCCGCGGTGCTCATTCGCCAATCGGGCGTCGAAGTCCAAAAAGCGCCCGATGACGCGTATCTCGATATGGCGAACGATGCCTGGTACAAGGATTATGTCTACACCGCCGTGGGCATGGGTCTCATTCCCAACCATTCCGGTTTCGTGTTGCCCGACCAGCAGATCACTCGCGGGGAGTTCGCGTTCATGGCGAGTTCGCTCGTTGAAATCAAAGACTGCCGTCTGGCCGACAGCGATGGCGACGGCATTCCCGACTGGTGGGAAATGGCGAATGGCCTTGATCCGTTGAACCCGCTCGATGCCTTGCTCGACAACGACCAGGACAACTTCAACAATTTGCAGGAATACAAGGCGGGCACCGATCCGAACAAGGCCGAAATCCAATTGTGCCCCTGCATCGACAATCCGAACCAAAACGATACCGACAAGGATGGAATCATTGATGCCTGCGACATGGATATCGACACTGATACCGTGGAGAACGCCCTGTGCTTCTTCGATGACAAGGGGCTGATCATTCCCGAGCTCGCCAAAACGAGCAAGGACAACTGTATTTTCACGCCCAACACCGACCAGAAAGACACCGATGGCGACGGCACGGGCGACGCCTGCATTCAGGTTGACCTGTGCGACGGCATCCCCGAGGATATGGATGGCGTGAACGACACCGACGGATGCCCCGAGGTGACGGACGACACGGCCAAAAATCCTCCCGGCGCCTATGTGAACAAGGGGCCCGCCTGCTACTTCCTCGACTACGAGGCCGACCTGGTGAAGGGCGATTCCCTGATGACGGCGATCACGGATGTGAAGACCCACAATGTCCTCTACAAGCCGAGCAATGAAGTGACTTATTGATCCGCTATGAAAAAATTTCTTATCCCACTCATCGCAATCCTGTTTCTCGCCTTCAGCCTAATCGGTTGGGGGTCGCGCACGCAGTCCGCGAGCAATTTGCCGTATCCCGAGCCTGTGACCGACGAGCCGGGGTTGAGTGCCTGCAAAAAATCCATGGCGAACCAGATCTACCTCATGCGGTCCGCCTACAACCAGAACGTGACCGACCTTTTGACGCAGGAAAAGCCGACCAGCGAAATGGTGGATGAAAGTTTCGAGGCGCTTCGGACGTACCGTTGCTGGCTGGATTACGCGTGCTACGCGGTGCTGTACAGCGCCAATGCCGATCCCGAAGTCACCAAGAACAGTGGTGGAAAGTTGCTCTCGGGCCAGATCAGGGCAATCCCCGGATGCGCGAAACCGGAAAACATCGAAATCCCCGGCACGCAGATCCAATTCATTCCCGCGTGCAAGGTGACGGGGGCCAATGTCGTGGAAGTTGCCCACGCCAACTATGTGGATTGCCAAAATTTGGTTGAGCAGGATTTCGCGGATATTCCCCCAAATCCGAGCAAGGCGGACGTGAACACCTTTGGCAGGGACCAGTCTCCCGCCTACATCAGCTTGGAACGGGCATTGAAGGCCAACAGCGCCGAGCAGCAGATCCGCCCCCTGAGGGACAAGTTTGAATCCCTCCTGCTGAAAATGCAGGGGATGGAGGGGCATATGACTTTCCTAAAAGAGCAACTCTTGAGCCTCGACACGCGAATGGCCTGCTACTGTTCCAAGTGCGATTAATGGTTCTCCCCCTTAAAAAGGGGGAGTGGCCACAGGCCGAGGGGGTCTCTCCTAATTCATTTTCAACTCATGAACCTTAAAAAGTGTTTTGCCACCATCGTTCTGCTCGCTCTCGTAGTGGGTTTCGTCCAGCCCTTCGGATGGGCGCTGGCGGAGGATGCCCCCACGCCTCCACCCACCCCCAGGCTGATCAAGGAATGCGAGGAGTTTTTGCCCAAATATCCCGAGGACAAAAAGATCAGCATCGACCAGCCCTACGCCGGGAAATATGAGCTGAATTTCCGCATCGGATTCGAAAAAGCCCGCACCGCTTACCACACCTATGTGGAGTGCGTGTTCGAGAAGGTAGTGGACGAAGTCATGGGGAGCGCAGGGGGAACCACCAAGGGGATTTTCAGCGCCCATGCGCCCAATCTGCCGGAATTGTTGAAACCGGAATCCGCCTGCATCGCCGAAAAAGATTTGAGCGACAAGCTCAAGGATGGAAGCCCCGCGGTGCTGTTGGACCCCCTGTTGCAGGAATACAACCGGTATGTGGATTACGTGGAAAAGCTGTATTCGAAAACAAAAGACAAGGTGACGATCACCCAGTCCAGCAGCGCCTTCGAGGAGGCACTTTCCAATAGCCAATCCATGAAACTTTTGGTCGAAAACGAGATCCAGGATTCCCTGGTCGCCTTGGATGGCGCCTTCATCGGAATCAAGGAGATGCGCCAGGCCTTTATCATGCACATCCATTTCCAATGCATGCTCAAGAATCTGGAGTTCTACCGCCACGCCCTCGAAAACCTCCGTCGCGTGATCTACGGCCTCCCCGACAACATCATCAACGCAAGCACCCATAAATAAAATTACTGGAAATGAGCTTTTTAGCTTCGTTAGCTAGTTAGGATGAGCACTTACGAACTTACGGACTTTCGCACTTAATAAAGACTTTGATCCACAAGAAAACACTTATCATCGGCTTGGTTTTGATCCTTGGCGCCTTGGCACCAAAAATGGCCCATGCCCAGGAAACGCCCTCCGCCAATTGCGAGGCGTCCTTGTACGACAATGAATTCGTTTGCGACAGCGCGAATGTCCGCAGCTTTTGTTCCACCACGGCCCTGGCCGACGAAACACCCGATGCGCTGGTCGACACCTCGTCCGCGCTTGCTTACTACAAGAGTTCCTATTGCAACATCCAGCGCGACAGCGACGACGAAGTGATTGCGGCGGTGGCCGAGCAGATGAAGGTGGACGACCCAAAATGGGATGAGGAGTTGGTCCGAATGGTTTTGACGGGAATGAGCACTTCGACCTTGCTCGAATTCACGGGCGGGGGATCCGACGATCAATTATCCAAGTTGCCCGCGACCTTGGTGGAGGCTTATGTCAAAACACCTAATTTTGATGGGCAGGCGGAGATCCGTGACCAGGTCAAATCAGCCTATGATAAAGAGAAGGTCATGGCACAGTCCAAGTCCTCCCTCAAGCAACAGTTCCAGGGTCGCGAAATGTGGGCCAACGGCTCCCTTTCGGATGCGCCCTTTGACTTGGTGGTTGATCTGAATTTGATCGAAATTGTGATGTTCGGCAGCCAAGCCAAGTGGATGGATGACGTTTATAAATTCCCCCCGAAAACAGGGGGCGCGGGGATTGGGGGGGCGGGCACGGGCACTCCAACGGGTTCGGGCACGACACCGCCGGCCTCCACAACGCCCGCCACAGGAACGACACCCACCTCCGAGAGTGGGGATACGGGCGACAATGCTCCGGTTCAGCCGGAGGTCATCACCTGCGTTTCGGATATTCCGCCCGGCGAGGACGTGATTCCCACCTTCGAGACGCCCGTGAATTGCGGGAACGGAAAAATCGATGAGGGCGAGGAATGCGACGACGGAAACACCAAGGTGGGGGATGGTTGCACCGAGGCATGAAAAATCGAGCCGGGCAATACGCTTGCCTGCAAGGATCCCCAGGCGGTCGCTTTCAAGCCTTTTGTGGCGAAGCCCACGCAACCCTCGGCTGCGCCCACCGATCAATCCGCGGGGAATGTGCAAGAGCCGGTTTCGGCCAATGTGTCGCAAGGGACGGTGCCCATCGATTGTCCGCCCGGAAGCACGGCCACCGTGGAACCCCCCAAGCAGTCTCCCAATTATCCGGGGCCGAATGTCGGGGGCGTGCTCAAGGCGTTTCCGCCCAGCAAAAAACCCGATTGCGGCGAGGGGATGAGCTCCGCCGAGATCACGATTTTTGGGGAAACGCAAAGTCGGTGCGTGCCCACCTCGGCTTGTGGCGATTACGAGGCGGCCCGCAAATTGATTTTTGGCGACAACTACAAAAATGATCCTGAAACCGCGAAGGCTGCCGAGACCTTGGAGGCTTTTGTTTGCATCAATGTGTTGATGGTCGAGCGTCCCGAATCGCCCTATCCCGTGAACGAGGGGTGCATCGATTGCCACGTGCTTGGCATGAACGATCTCATGTCCAAATTGCTCGAGAACAATGTCTCCTGCCTCGAAAACAACATGCAAGCATGGGGCTTGAGCAATCGGTGGGGCCCCAAGGTGGCCTTCAACCTCGACGTGATCCAATCCTTCAGCGCCAACTGGCTCAAGCGGAAGTTGGGTGGTCAGAAGCCCGATTTGACGCCTCAGCAGGAGGCGCAGGAAAGGGCGAAGCAGATTGAGCAGGATGCCACGCATAAGCTTGATCCGAATCGAAAGACCGACGAGCCCACAGTCGATACCCTTCAGGGAACGGATACGATTATAAGTCGCGAGGCGCGCGCCAAAGAGCTGGCGCAAATCGCCAAAAACGAGGGGCTCAAGTTCTATCGTCTCGCCTCCGAGTCCGAAAGCGTGGATCAAAAATTTAACAGTTCGGTTTCAACCATGCTGGAGCAGATGCTTGGAAGCTTTGGACGCCTTCAGGACCTGTATGTCAGCATAGCCACAGGCCTAAAATTCAAAGAAAAGGAAGAATGCACCTTCGACTAAACAAAATCATTGGAATCTCACTTTCCATCACCCTCCTGTTTGCGCAGGCGGGCCTGCCCGCCGAAGCTCCTCATCTGCCCATGGCACATCTACAAAAATAATGAACATTCGATCCAGACAAATCATTGGCATCGCCCTCTCGGTCGTCCTGCTCTTCGCGCAGGCGGGGAATGCGTTGGCCATTTTTTCCCCGGTTTTGAGCAAAGAGGTGAGCGAAATAAAAAAAGATGTCATGACGTCTCGCCAGCAGAATGGCGTGGGATCCTGGTTGAACGCCATGGAAAAAGTGAATGCGAGAAACGCCGACTTCAAGAGTCGAGGCTTGGCATCGGGCACATCAGGGGGGTTTGAAATCTTCATGGGAGCCATCAAGGACACCCTGATTCAGGGGATCACGGAATCGTTTATGGATGGATTTAGTTTGTTGCTGGGCAGTTTTTTCGAAACCAAAACCTCCATCACCACCTGTCTGCGCGACGATATCTGGGCGGTTCAAGCGTTGCAGGAGCAGGTGATCAACGAAATGCTCAAAGCCGGCTTGCTCGACGATCTGACCAATGGGCATATCCTGTTGAACGATTATCATTGGCTCCAGGCGCGCATCGATGGGGGAAGAAAGGATGTGGTCGTCCCCATCGCTGGCGCGGTGGTGAAGCCCGAGGATTATGAGATCAAAGGATTGAAAAAAAGATCGGACGACACCGCGTATTGGGTCCCTGGGGGATCGGTGAATTATTATGTGGAATGCCCCTATGGCGAATTCAAGCAGGCCATCGACGAGGCGAAGGTGAGTTTGACCCGGTTGGTCGAAACCTTTTCGGGAAATGGCTTGCAATTGGGATCGTTGGCCGACATGTGGGCATTGGCCAAAAAGCGGGCAGTGAAGCGCGCGGCCGACTATATCGCCAAAAACCAGATCAGCATCAGTTTCGGTGGAGAAACGGGCGCCAACTCCCAAGGATTGATCAACGGGTACGGCCTGGCGGGATTGGGGGCGGACGCCCAGGGGGCTTACGACCAATTGAAGTTGTACGGTAGTTTTTTGGAGGCTGGAAGCCTAGCGGTTCTCGGGGCCGCGGAAGGAGCCGCGGTGTTGCCCCAATGGATCGCCAGTCAGACATTTGGTGCCAACACCGCGATTTACACCTGGGAACCGAGCGAAGGCTTTAAAGCCAACAAGGCGGTTGAGGGGGATAAGGCCCCCCTAACGGCACCGGTGCCCGCAGTTCTAAATGAGCTCCAGCGCGCGAAGGATCTCCGCGAGATGACGCTGAAAAAGGCGAGCAACACGCTCACCTTCAATCTTTCGCTCAACCATGTTTCCGAGAACAATCTCAAGGATATCGAGGCGAAAATGGTTTTGATCAACACCAAGATCCTGGAGTCGACCGATCCCAAGGCCCTGCCTGGTGCCTGCGATCAAATCGCCACCATCCTGAACAGCCAATGCAAGAACAAGCAGCAAGGCAATCCGATCAGTTGCAAGCAATAAAAATTGAAACATTAAAAAAGCCCCCCGGTGCCGTAGCCTCGGAAGGGCTTTTTCTATTTTTGTTTTGCAACCG
>JACRIF010000100.1 GCA_016220125.1 Candidatus Peregrinibacteria bacterium | reverse complement strand
CTCAGTCGGATAGGGCTTGTACGCATTGTAGATAAGGTTGGTCAATTGGAAGGGGGAAATTATTTTTTCCTCCCTTTTAATTATCCTCATCTCATTGTCCAATATCCAATCCTCGGGATAGGCAAACGAGTAACCGTTTTCGTTGTCTATCAACGTTTTCAATCCTGGTTTTGTATTTTCGCCAACCTCAACAACGGTCATTTTTTTTGGTGTAGTTGCCAATTTCTCGTTTATCAAATCTTCCTTTGCCGGCTTTGCATTTTGGCGAGTTTCGGGAGAGGAATTTCTTTTCAATCCAATCGTGTTTCGCCCCAAAGAGGAGCCACCGCACCCCATAAGGGTCGGGAGCATTAGCAGACCAATTAGAACCAAACCTATTTTTCTATTCATCGAATCTAATTAATAGAATGGTGAGTTCGTTCAAAGTATAGATGAGTGTTTATCCAATATCCATCATTGGCTGTTACGAGAACGAGTACAGGTAGCATCTGATCTTTCCGTTGTACACCTTTCGGTTTCGGAAGGCCTTTCGGCCGAAAATCTTCTCGAATTGATTGTGGGGCGACAGGATGTGGTACGTCCATTTCGATTTTTTCACGAGCGCCTGCCCCATGGCGCGGATGATTTTTTCCGAGGCCTGCAGATCCAAAAGTCGTTCCCCATAGGGCGGGTTGCAGAGGACGATTCCGCTTTCGGCCTCGGGTCTGAAATCCTTGATATCCTGTTCGGTGAAGCGGATCCATCGCTCGACCCCGGCCTTTTGGGCGTTGTCTTGCGCGACCACCAAAATGGAATGGTCGATGTCCGAGGCCTCGATCGTGAAGGGGTCCACGCAAATTTTGGCTTCGGCCGCCTTTCGCTCCTCGTCCCATATTTCGGCGGGAACCAGAGGCCACTTTTCGGAATCGAAATTTCGCATCAGCCCCGGCGCGATGTTGGCGCCGATGAGCGCGGCTTCGATCGCAATCGTCCCCGAACCGCAACAGGGGTCGAAGAGGGGGGTGCCCGGCTTCCATTTGCTCAATATCACCATGGCGGCGGCCATGGTTTCGCGCAACGGCGCCTCGCCAGCGAGCGCCCGGTAGCTGCGCTTGTGCAGGCCCGCGCCACTGGTGTCGAGCAACAGGCGCGCCACGTCCTTGTAGAATTCGATATGGATGTTGTACTCCGGGCCGCTTTCCTCGAACCATTCCGTTTTGTACGCCCGCTTCATGCTTTCCACCACGGCCTTCTTCACAATCGACTGCGAGCTTTGGCGGGAAAGAATTTTGGAGAGCACGCATTTGGCGTCCACGTGCATGAACCCGTTCTCGGGGATCAGTTTCGGCCAATCGATTTTCAAAGTCTCCTCGTACAGCTCGTCGAAAGTGACGGCGGGGAATTCGGACACCTTCAGAAACACCCTTTCCGCGGTGCGAAGCCACAAATTGCACCGGGCGATGGCCCGCTCATCCCCCTTGAACTCCACCTCGCCGTTTTTTATTTGAACCTGGGCATAGCCCAATTTCCGAATCTCATCGGCGACCAGGGATTCCAGTCCGAGCTTGGCGGTGGCGATCAGATCAAATGTGGGCATTGATTTTTTGAAGGGGTGAATGCGTGCCGATCCATTATACAGCCCAACTCGGCCCAGGCTATGCCAAACTGTTTGCCTTGATTCAACGAGGATGTTAAAGTTTTCCACTTTAACCCCTTTTTATCACTATGGATCGCTCCGAATTTCAGATGGAAACCGAACGCATCTCCGAGAAAATACAATCGGAGCTGGGCGACCAAAAGGCGTTGGGCATCGTTTCCGGAACCGGGTGGGACAAAGGCATCGACCACGCCTTCAAAAAGCGGCAAACCGTGCCTTATTCCGTTTTGGGGATCCCTGGCTCCAAAACGACAGTCGAGGGCCACAGCAAGGATTTCAAGATAGGCGATATCAACGGGCGCGAGGCTTTGGTTTTTGGCCGCGTCCATCCGAACGAGAATGTCATGGATCCGAACCTTCGGCAGGCCATGGCCCTGTTGATCGCCGCCTTGCGCACTCATTTGGATGGGCTGATCATCACAAACGGCGTGGGCACCTTGCACGGCCAGGTAGGCCTCGAGAATGGCAGGGCGCACAGCGCAGTCCGCACGGCGTTGCTGGATGTCCTCGGTTGGGCGCATCGTGGTCGACGAAAGGAGCTTATCCGCGTGGGGGATATCGCTTTGGTGGACGATGTGAAAACAGGACTGGTCGGCCCCTTCACCCCTTTGGGCGCGGGGGATTTCGTTGATTTTTACCACGGAGGCATCCACCGCGACCGCGATCTTTATTTCAATGCCGTCCGTCAGGTGATTTCGCACGTCCAAGGGCATTGCCCACGGGCGCAGGCCCGGTTTATCGCCGGTCCTCAGTTTGAAGGCCCCGCCGACAAGATCGAATTCCGGGCTCAGGGCGATG
>JACRIF010000096.1 GCA_016220125.1 Candidatus Peregrinibacteria bacterium | reverse complement strand
TCTGGTATTCGGCTTGAGCCTTGGCTAAAATCGTTCCGCTTATCAATTTAAAAAACTATTTATGAAAAAGTCTTTGCTCGGCTTACTGCTCGCGGTTTCGTTGGTCCTGGTTGGTTGCACTGTGAAAACAGGCACTTCTTTGGGTCTGAATATCGAAAACACTGTTTTCGCGACCGTTGGCGCGGATGATAAGCTCACCGTGGTCGATACGCCTGAATTCAACCGTGGCGACCAAGTTGCATATGTCCTGATGAACGTCGGAACCTTCAAGAAAGGCGAAGATGGCCTGAACAAGTTTGATATCGATATGCTGGTGACCGATTCCGCCGGAAAGGTGATTTTGAACGAGGTGAACCTGCTCGGAGACGCTGGTCACACCGCATTGCCGAACGACATTGCCGAGAGCCCCTATGGCATTTTCGTGACCACCCCAGAATTGGACGCTGGCAAGTACAACATGAAATTGACCATCACCGACAAGGTGAGCGGCGGCCTGGCCACTTCGACCGGTTCGCTCACACTGAAATAATCGCCATTTCACATTCCAAAAAACCCGGGGCATTCATTCGCCTCGGGTTTTTTAGTGTGGCACCTGATTATTTTTTGGGGATGCTGGGTAATTTCGGTTTTGTCGGTGCCACAGGCGCAACCGGGGTTGTCGCTCCGCCCGTGAATTTTTCGCAATTGGCCTTTTTGGCATCGGAATCCACGCAGGTGATACCGGTTTTCGAGATCGAGATTGTGGCGCTCGAAAGGGCGTTTTGCTTGAATTTCATGACTTCCTGCTTGTCGCGCTGGATCAGCAACCCGGAGAAGCTCTCGATTTTGGAGGGTTCGAATTCCAAATGGAATTTGGCGCCATTCAAGGCAAAGGGTTTCACGGTGGTGCGGAATTCCAGGGATTGGGGTTCGGTGCTGGGCTGGACCCGGATTCCGTCCAGGATGAAGCTGTAGGTGTTGGTTCCCTCGCGCTCGATCACCAAAGGGGCGATGATTTTTTTGCCCACTCCGTTGAAAGCCACTTTGACCTCTCCAAAGGGCAGGGGTCCCAACTTGAGGACGGAGTTGGGATTGGTTTTGTCGTCCTCATACACGAACTTGAATTTGAGCGTCTGCATTTCAACCTCTCCCAGCGTGTTTTTGATCAGCAATTTGGCGAACAACCCCTCTCTGCCGATTTCCGTGTTGGCCTTTGCTCCGAGATCCTCGAAGGTGAAGGAAAAGGCGTTGGGAGTCTTGCCTGCGGAAATATAATCGGCGGCGTTGCTTTGGGCCAGTTCGGTTTTCACGGTCAGCTTGCCCTTGGCCATGGCGCCCTTGGGGATTTTCGCCTCCAACACATTCGATTTGGCGATCGTGGGCTTGGCTGCGATGGTGTCAAACAATACCCAGTTTTTTTCGGGAACGGGATTGAAGCATTGTCCCAGAATGCGGATCGTCGAGCCCTCCATGATCCCTTCCGGGTACTGGATTTTCTGGATCCAGGGGGAGCAGAGGCTTTGCTTATTCTCCTGCCCTGTGACAAAGCGGACTTCGTTGCTCTTTTTCCCCTTCACGGTCACGCTCAGGGTCGCCTTGGTTCCGGGCTTCACCTTGTCGTCCAACCGAACCGTGATTTCGGCGGGGGTCACTTTCCACTCCAGCTCCTTGGTTTTTTCGTCCCGGGTCAAGCCGGGTCCGCTGAGGTTGATTTTGGTTTTCTCCCGAAAACCCTGTTGGCCCAAATTGTTGCCCTGGATGACGATGGGTTGGCTGTACATGAATTTGCCTCCCGACACCGCGGCGCTGATGAAGGGGTAGAATCGCTCGCCGAAATCGTAGGGCAGACGGTTGCTTTCAAGCCCGTCCGAAACCACATAGACATCGCCGACATCGGGAATCGGGTCGAATTTCACGGTCAGGCGGTTGAGCATCCTGCCTTTGAGGCTTGCCTTGGTTCCATTCACGTAAACCGCAATTTTGTCGTTCTTCTCCGACAGGTTTTCGGCGTACAGCGTCCATTCGAATTGATTGTCGGCTTCCGTGTAAATCGGATCCTGAAATCCTTTCAGGAATGGCGGTTTGGTGGTGTTGAAGGGGAGGCAGTTGCTGGTTTGTCCGAACACATCCACCATCAGGCAGCCCGCATAGGAGCCTCGGGGGAATTCCGCCTCGATGGAGTTCGCGTTGGCGAATTTGACGGTGCCCTTCTTGGCGCCGATCGACAGGCCTGTTTTCGAAACATCCGACGAGAAATATTTTCCCGTCACGGCGATTTTCAGCTTGTCGCCCGAGTCCGAGAATTTGCTGTCGATGAGAATGGGCGGAAAGCTGACATCCAGGGCAAGGCTATTGCTTTCGATCCCGTTGACGACCAGTTTGAGGCTTCCCTTCGCGTTTTCAACCGGTAGCGTGACCACGACCAACCCCTCGGCGGGTTTCAAGCTGGTGATGGCGAGCGAGGTTGTGTCGAGCAGGATTTGGTTTTCAGACGCGGTGGTCGAAAATCCGCCACCATGGAGCCGGAGGGTGGATCCCGGAAAAAGACCCTCCTTGTTTTCCGCGAAATCGATGCGGGGAGCCGTGAAATCGAAGTGGTACGGCGCGCTGGTCAGGCCATCGCACGTCACGGTCAAATCGCCCCCGTTCAGCTTGGCGCCGATAGTGGTGGTGATCTGGTTTTGGGAGCTTTTGCCCAGGGTCAGGGTGGAATTTGGAAGGCCGACGGTGCACCCCTTTTCGGCGAAATTTCCGCCGTTGATGTTCAATTGGGCGTTTTTCTCAGCCTTGGTAAGGAATAAGTTTGAAATAAATGGCACGGCCACATAGCCTTCCACCGTTTGGGTCCCATAGTGAACGGTGAGGCCGTTGCCTTTGGCGATGGCCCCTTCGGGCAATTTGCCCTGGAGGGTGTTTTTCGTGATGGAGGTCACCGTCAGCGCCACGCCGTTCAGCGTGACGGTCGGATTCAGTTTGCTAAGGTCGGGCACATTGCCAAGCGTGATGGTGAAAGCGGCTCCTGGTACAAACATTCCACTGTGCTTGAATGAAGTGATGGAGGGGTTTCCCTCGGCGAAAAGCAGATAGGGCACTGCCATGGCGACCAAAAGTGCCAGAAACGCGTATAATTTTATTCGCATGGTTTGTTTAAAAGAATCCTATTATTTTAGCATAAATTGGCTCTCTATACAATGGGCTTAAAAGCACTCTTCTCTCAGTGGCTGGGTGGCATGTTTGATTGACGGGATTTAAAAAAAGTTTAGGATGTAATTCATAACTATTTTTCCGTCGGAGGATTTAAAAATTGTTTTATGGCCAAAAGACCCGATAAAAAATGGCACAGGGATGAGCTGGAAGAGGCTCAGGGCATTGAGGATGGGGCTGAAGACGGATTTATAGCCCAAGGCTCCGTTAGAAGGAGTGTAGGTCGAATTTTGCGTTCAGAGTCCGAATTTCCAGCGTCCAACAAGTCGAAGAATGGTGCTTTTGACGAAGGTAAAAAATCCCCGGTGGAATCTTTGGCGGCGAACCGACTGAGCACTCCTCTGGAGCTTGCGATTCAGGTGGCGGACGACAAGAAAATCCAAAAGCTAATCAAGAGCGGAGCCGATGTGAACGAAATAGGGCGCGATGGGCGTACCCCTCTTATGGTGGCGATATCCATCGGCCAAATCGATCTGGTGAAGCTGTTGATCAAAGAGGGGGCCGACCCCAACATTCTGTCCGACGATGGGGGTTCAGCGCTGTCCATCGCCATTCAGGACCATCGGATCAAAATCATTCGCTATCTGCTGGCCCATGGGGCGCAGGTCAATTTGGCGAACCACAGCGATGAAACTCCTCTTATGGAGGCTTTGTACTGCGAAAAACCCTCGGAAAAGGTCATTGGCATCCTGCTCGAGGCGGGGGCGAGCGTGATGCGCAAAAGCATCACAGGGGATTCCCCCCTCGGTTTGGTCGAAAAGTCTAGAAACCCGCGATTGATCCGATTTTTTTCGGAAAGAACCGGCTATAAATTTTGGAGCGATGAGGCGTTTGAAAAGCAAATCCGGGATCAATTGAAAAGCACCATGCGAACCCGGTTCCCGAATTGATTTTGCCCTGCCATTTTTCATCCCTCCACGGCTTGCGTGCGGGGAATCCCCATAACTTCCATGTTAGTTGATTGGGAGATTCCCCTTTTCAGGGGAATGAAAAATTAGGGCAAAACTATTTCACGGGCCTCATCAGCGGGAACAGCACGACATCACGCAAATTGTCCTGTTGCGTTAGAAGCGTCGCCAGGCGGTCGATGCCCATGCCCCATCCGGAAATCGGCGGCATGCCGTGTTCCATCGCTTCCAGGAACTCCTCGTTCATGCTCATGGCTTCCTCGTCGCCACCCGCCTTGGCCTTGGCCTGTTTGGCGAGGCGCTCGCGTTGGTCGTTCGGGTCCACCAGCTCCGAGTAGGCATTCACGATCTCCCACGTGTTCACGAGCAATTGGAAGGTGTCGCACACGCGGCCGTCCTCATCGTTTCGGCGAGCCAACGGTTTCGTGTCCGCGGGGTGCTTGATCACGAAGCAGGGTTGGATCAATTTGGGTCGTGTCACCTTTTTGTACAAATGATCCACCAGATTGCCGTAGCCCATGGTCTCGGCTCCGTCGATCGCGATTTTTTTGGCCTTGATGGCCTTGAGCAGGGTTTTTTCATCCTTGTGCTCCAGAATATCAATACCGCAGTCCTTCAAGATCTGGGTTTGGTAGTCGATGCGTGGCCAGGGGGTCTTGAAATCCACCTCGACCGGATTCCCCTCACGGTCCTTTACCAGCACTTTGGTGTTTCCCGTGGTCTCCCTGACCAAATATTCGAACATCTCCTCCGTGAACTTCATGTTGTCCTCGTAGTTCCAATAGGCCGCGTAGTGCTCGATCATGGTGAACTCCTGCAAATGACTCGGGTCCATGCCCTCGTTGCGGAAGCATCGCGCCACCTCGAAGGTTTTCTCCATTCCGCCCACAATCGCCATTTTCTGCCACAACTCGCCCGCGGCGATGCGCAGGAACACATCAATATCCAAGGCGTTGTGGTGCGTGCTGAACGGCTTGGCCGCCGCGCCGGATGAAATATTCTCCAAAACTGGTGTTTCGATCTCGGTGAACCCTCGGCTCCAGTAAAATTCGCGCAGTTTGCGCAAAATCAGCGATCTAAACTCAAACCGTTTGCGCGCCTCCTCGCTCATCACCAGATCCAAATAGCGTTGGCGGTACTTGGTCTCCTGATCCTGGATGCCGTGCCATTTCTCGGGCAGGGGTCGGATCGATTTTCCCAAAAACGTCAGCGCGCTCACCAACAGGGTGATCTCGCCATGCTTGGTCTTGAACAGCTCTCCTTCCACGCCCACGAAATCTCCCATGTCCAAGAGCTTCAAAATCTCCTCGCTTTTGCCCTGCATGGTTCCTTTCATGAAACACACTTGGATCTTGCCCTTCGCATCTTGCAAATGGGCGAAATTGAGTTTGCCAAAGCTCCGCAGGCTCATCAGCCGTCCGCACAGCACCACATTGTTCCTATTCTTTTCCGTGATCTCCTCGGCCGTCCGCACGCCCTTTTCGCCCAGCGCCTTGGCCTCGTCCGAAAAATGGGTGCGGTCGAATCGCTCCGGATAGGGTTGCACGCCCAGCGCGCGGAGTTTTTCGATTTTATCCAAACGTTCCTGAAAAAGAGGGTTGTCCATGACAGTATTTTAGAATGACGCAGTCATTGTAACGAAAAGACGCCCGATTTTGAATCGGAAGCGATTTTCGATCCTCGAAACGGTTTTACCGCGCAAGCTCGTATCGGGTGATCACCGCATCCAGGAACGCCATGGTGCACTCAAGCTCCTCGGCGGCTTTGGGCAGGGCGCCTGGATTCCTTTCAATGGCCTTTTGAATATGGTTCAGGAGGGCGTGGGGAATTTCGTTCGCGCTTTCATGGTTGATCTCGGGCAACAAGGCCATCAGTCGGGTTCGGCTGGCTTGGGCTTCGATGATGATTTCCTGGCTCGAAAGGGGTGGTAATTCGGCGGTTTCCTCTCGTCTGGAGATCGTGTTTATCATGGGTGGGAGGTTAGTTTTAAGGGGGCTGGACGATCATACGTTCCCCATAAAAAAAGTCAATTTGGGAATGGGGTTCTCACCCATGTTGCTTTTCCACCTCGAAAAAATGCGGAGCACATCCGTATCAAATCGTTGAGATGGGCGTTTAGCCCAGATTGTATTGCTGAATCACCGAATGGATCCAACGGACCGGAACCCCCAGGCATTCGGCTGTTTTTTCAGCGTCTTTGCCGTTTTTTTCGTGCAATTTTCGGATGCGCAAAACCCCTTCAGCCGACAATTTGAAATTGATGGGTCGAATGGATTCGGATTCCCTCTTTTTTCCGGAAAGGATGATCAAATTTCCCTCGCGGCTGCTGACCACCAGTTTGCTTTTTTCAATTTGAGAATCGGAAAGGATTTCAGTCGATTCTTGCGTGTTGGATTCAATGCGCTTCATCGGATTTAATTTTTGAAATTTAAGTTTTATTTCCACCATTCTGTCCACTATCCTGCCCACTATTCGAACTCTATATCCGATTCACATTCCCGAGCACCTCCAATTTATGCATCACCATTTTCTTAACCTCCTCGCGTGCCGGCCCCAAATATTTGCGTGGGTCGAAATTGTCGGGATGCAGGGCAAACTCCCTCCGAATCGCGGCGGTCATGGCCAAGCGCTCGTCGGTGTCGGTATTCACTTTGCAGATGCCCAGTTTCGAGGCTTCGGTCAGCAGCGCCTCGGTCACGCCTCGCGCGCCGGGCAGCTTTCCGCCATATTTGTTGCACTCCTGCACATATTCCGGAATTACGGACGAGGCGCCATGAAGCACCAACGGAAACCCTTTCAGTTTTTTGGCGATGATTTTCAGCCGTTCAAAATCCAAATGGGGTTCCGCCGTGAATTTGTAGGCCCCGTGGCTTGTTCCAATGGCGATGGCGAGCGAATCGCACCCGGTGCGCTCCACAAACTCCACGGCCTGGTCCGGATCGGTGTAAAGCCCCTTTCCTTCGGCTCCGCCCTCCTCGCCGATATCGAATTGCGCGCCGACCAGCTGTCCCAACTCCGCTTCCACCACCACCCCGCGCTTGTGGGCGTACTGCACAACCTGCTTTGTGATCCTCACGTTGTCCTCAAACGGATCATGCGAGCGGTCGATCATCACCGAGGTGTAACCCTCGTCCACTGCCGCCTTGCACATCTCAAAATCAGGGCCATGGTCTAAATGCATTACAATCGGCAATTCGGGGTGCTCAAGCACCGCCGCCTCGATCAGTTTTTTGAGGTAAATCGTATTGGCGTAATCCCGAGCGCCTTTCGAAATTTGCAAAATCAAAGGGGATTTCTTCTCCGCGGCCGCCGCGACGCTGGCCTGCAAAAGCTCCATATTGTTCACATTGAAAGCCCCGATGGCGTATTTGCCTTTCAGGGCCTTTTTGAACATTTCTTTTGTATCCACTAAAGGCATTTTTTATTTTAGTTACGAGTTAAGAGTGATGAATTAAGAGTTTTCAAATTTGAACTCTTAACTTTCAACTCTTAATTTTGTTTAGACTCCCGTTGCAGGCGGTTCCTTGGGCGCGGCTGGGGGGGTGTCCAAGGGCAAGGCCGCTTGGGCTGGCGCTTCGGGGGCCTTGGGGGCTGCAGGGGCTTTTGGCGCCACTGGGGCCTCGGCTTTTTTGTCGAAGCTCACCTTCACCACTTCCCGCTCGGCCTCATCCTGAAGTTCGAAGAAATCCAAGGCCGTGAACTTGAACATCTCGGCCACCAATTTCGAGGGGAATTGTTCGATCATGGTGTTGAAGTCGCGCACCACGCTGTTGTGGAAGCGGCGGGCGGATTGGATCTTGTCCTCGGTGTCCACCAACTCGTTTTGCAGTTGCATGAAATTTTCGTTGGCCTTCAAATCGGGGTAGCTTTCAGCCACCGCGAACATCGATTTCAACGCATTGTTCAGCATGTTCTCGGCAGCGCCTTGCTCCTTGATGTTGGTGGCGTTGATGGCCTTGGAGCGCGCCTCGGTCACTTTGATCAAAACACTCTCCTCATGAGTGGCGTAGCCCTTCACCGTTTCAACGATGTTGGGGATCAAATTGTAGCGGCGCTTCAGTTGCACATCGATGT
>JACRIF010000095.1 GCA_016220125.1 Candidatus Peregrinibacteria bacterium | reverse complement strand
TTTCGTTTTTCGTGTTTTGGTTTGGCGATTTGCAATGAGTTTTCAGAGTCAATCGTCAGATAAAAAAAAATATTCATTACCCTTTACGAACCCATGCCAAAAGAACAGATCGTCGCCAGTTTGGATATCGGAAGCTCCAAGATCCGCACGGTGATCGCCCTGCTGGAAGAAGAGCGGAAGATGCCCAATATCATTGGCGTCGGTGTTTCACCGTCGACGGGCATGCGGAAGGGGAACATCATCGATGTGGACGAGACCATCAGCAACATCTCGGCGGCCCTTGAAGACGCGGAGCGAATGTCCGGGGCGCCCATTCACCATGTGTTTGTCGGCATCAGTGGCAACCATATCGAAAGTTTCGACAGCAAGGGCGTCATCGCCATTTCGCACGCCGGCTCCGAGATCATCGAGGACGACATCAACCGCGTGCTCGAGGCGGCTCAGGCGGTTTCGTTGCCTTCGAACCGCCGCATTTTGCGCATCATCCCCAAATCCTTCTCGGTCGACGACCAGAAGGGGATCAAGAACCCGGTCGGCATGATCGGCGTTCGCTTGGAAGTGGATGCCCATATCATCACGGGCCAGGCCACCATTGTTAAGAATTTGGAAAAAGCCGTTCATCAGGCGGGCGTCGATATCGACGATATCGTCCCCAGCTCGCTGGGCGTGGCCGAGGCTGTCCTTTCCCGCCGCCAGAAAGAATTGGGCGTGGTGGTCATCGACGTTGGTTGCGGCAGCACTTCCATTGCCGTGTTCGAGGAGGGTTCCACGTTGCACGCCGCTTGGTTGCCTGTCGGAGGAGAGAGTGTCACCAACGATATCGCCATCGGTCTTCGCACCTCCATCGACACCGCCGAGAAAATCAAGATTGAATACGGAACAACCGTTCCCGAAGAGGTGAACGAACGCGAAACCATCGATTTGGCGCTCATCAGCAAGATCGACAACCACAAGGTCAGCAAGAAGCACATGGCCGAGATCATCGAGGCGCGCTACCACGAGATTTTCGTGATGGTGAAGGACGAGCTCCGTTCCATCGGTCGCGACGGCATGTTGCCCGCGGGCGCCATTCTCACAGGGGCTGGAGTCAAAATTCCCGGATGCTTGGATCTTGCCCGCGAGGTTTTGGGTTTGCCGGTCCAGATCGGCTTCCCGACCGAGGTGGACGGAGTGGTCGACAAGATCGACGATCCCGCCTACGCGACCGCCATCGGATTGGTGGTGTGGGGCAGCCGCTTCGAGGGTCGTTCCTATGGATTTGGCTCCTTTGATTTCAAAAAAGCCTTTTCCAGCGTAAAAGGATGGTTTAAAAACCTGTTGCCATAAGCGTCAAATTGGTTTAAGGTAATCCGCTCGACAAAAACAAAAACAAACCCCGCCGTGGACAGTGCCCAGCGCGCAAGCTTTGCGCCTTAGGCATTGCTCACGCAGATCGCGTTTGCTTTATTCTTAATTTACCCCTATGTCCCAAGCGCTCAAGAACCTATTTAATGGGTCCAAGATGGTCCCGATGCGATCTTCCCAATCCGTGGAAGTGAAACCCGAGATCACCCCTTTGGCCTCCATCAAGGTGATTGGGGTCGGTGGTGGTGGCGGAAACGCCGTCAACCGCATGATCCTGTCCAAAGTGGACGGCGTTGACTTTATTTCGGTGAACACCGACGCGCAGGCCTTGTATCATTCCCAGGCTCCGCATCGCATCAACGTTGGAAAGGGGACAACCCGTGGCTTGGGCGCCGGATCCTTGCCCGAGATCGGAAAGAAGGCGGCCGAGGAAAGCAGCGAGGAGCTCAAGGCGGCCCTTGAAGGCGCGGACATGGTTTTCATCACTTGCGGATTGGGTGGAGGCACCGGAACCGGCGCCGCTCCCGTGATTGCCGACATCGCCAAGGAAATGGGCATCCTCACGGTTGCCGTCGTCACCAAGCCGTTCGCGTTCGAAGGTATCCGCCGCATGGAGGCCGCTCTCAAGGGACATGACGAGCTCCGCTCCCGCGTGGACACGTTGATCACCATCCCGAACGACCGCATTCTCTCAATCATTGATAAGAAAACTCCTTTGACCGACGCCTTCGTCGTCGTCGATGACATTTTGCGCCAGGCCATCCAGGGTGTGGCCGACTTGATCACCGTGCATGGCATGATCAACGTGGATTTCGCGGATGTCCGCACCATTATGCAGAACGCCGGATCCGCTTTGATGGGTATCGGCTACGGCCAGGGCGAGAACCGCGCCGTCGACGCCGCCCGCGCCGCCATCGAGAGCCCGTTGCTCGAGCTTTCCGTTCAGGGCGCCAAGGGTATCTTGTTCAACATCACTGGAGGCAACGACCTTTCGATGTTCGAGGTGGACGAGGCCGCCAAGGTCATCACCGAGGCCGCCGATTCCTCGGCCAACGTCATTTTCGGCGCCGTGATCAACGAGAAGTACACGGGCGAGATCAAGGTGACCGTCATCGCCACCGGATTTAGCGAGGAGGAGCAGCAACGCGTGAACACCGCTTCCATCGCCACGATCCAGAAACTCGGCAACGCACCGACCACCAACATGAAAGTGAGCAATATGGGGGTCGCCCAAAAGCAGGCTCCCGGCATCCGCAAACCCGAGGTGGATCTGGAGGTTCCCGCATTTATGCGCAAATCCCTCCACAAATAGTCTGGCCTTGCGCGTTTGACGCATCTCAGCGTCGATTGCTTCGGTTCGACCTCACGGTGCTCGCACCGCTCCGGTCAAATCCTCACAATCTCCTTGAACTGCGTTCAAATCCGCAAGCCATTCAACCATAGAACTCCCAAGCCCGGCGCGCGTTGGCGCACCGGGCTTTTTTGGCGCCTTTTTCGGTTTTTTCAATACGGCGAATCCATTTTAGATTCTCTCTTGGATCTTGCTTTTTGAGAGGAAATTTGCTATACTATTAAGATACATTTAAGACCTGTCTTATGGCGCAAGGGGACGCGGACAATCGCAAGCTGACCAAAGGCGTGGCCGAGGTGAACCAGCAGTACAAGGAGCGGGATGTGCAGGCCAAGGCCAAAACCCTGGGGATTCCGTATGTGAATCTGCTCACCATGCCGATCAATCCCGATCTGGCGGATTTTCTTTCGAAAGAAGATGCGGTGGGCGCCCATGCCGCCCTATATTTTCAAGTTGGCAAGAAGTTGCGTTTGGCCGTCTTGGATCCGAACAACGAAACGACCAAGACCTTGCTTGAAAAACTCAGGCAAGGCGGTTTTCAAGTCGATATTAGTCTTTGCAGCGAGGAATCGCTGGCTGCCGGACACAAAATTTATTTTTCCGAGGTCTATCAGAAGCAGGAGGAGCTCAGGAACGTGGTGGAGGAGGCGGATCTGGGCACGTACATGAAGGAAATCGAGAACCTGAACGAGCTCAAAGCGAAAATCGAGGCGGCCAGTTTCGACAAGGCGCTCAACTACATCCAGATCGGCGCCTACAAGACCCATTCCTCCGACATCCATTTCGAGCCCGAGGAAACGCGAGTGTTGGTGCGTTTCCGGATCGATGGCGTGTTGCAGGCGGTTTTCGACATCACCCCCAAGGCCTACGCCGGCATTTTGACCGAGATCAAATACCTGTCGCATCTCAAGCTCAATATTTTGAGCCTGCCCCAGGATGGCCAATACTCGTTTCTCGTGAACCAGCGCCAGATCAATGTTCGCGTCTCCACTTTGCCCACCCATTACGGTGAGGCGACTGTGATGCGCTTGCTGGATGCGCAACGCGCCCAAGTCACCTTCGAGGAGCTCGGGTTCGAGGGGATCGCCTTGCAACGGCTCATGGAGTCCACCACGCTTTCGCATGGCATGATTCTCGTGACCGGTCCCACGGGGTCCGGCAAGACCACCACGCTGTACAGCATGCTCCAGCGCATCGACACCCGCTCCAAGAAGGTCATCACCCTCGAGGATCCGATCGAATACAACCTCGCCGGTATTTCCCAGAGCCAAGTGCAGGAGGACAAGGGCTACACCTTCGCGGCGGGGCTCCGCTCCATCCTGCGCCAGGATCCGGATGCCATCATGGTGGGTGAAATCCGCGACACCGAGACGGCCGAGACCGCGGTGCAAGCGTCGCTCACGGGACATTTGGTGTTTTCAACCCTGCATACCAATTCGGCCATCGAATCCATTCCGCGCCTTTTGAACATGGGGGTGAAAAGCTATGTGCTGGCCCCCGCCTTGGATCTGATTGTGGCCCAGCGCCTGGTGCGCAAACTTTGCCCCTCCTGCGCGGTCGCTTCGCCCGCCACGGAGGCCGAAAGGGCGCACATCGACGAGTCGCTCAACGCCTTGCGGCAGCGGGGGATCGAGGCGCCCGCCATGCCCGCGGAGCTTCGCCATCCCAAAGGTTGCCCCGTCTGCTCCCAGACCGGTTTCAAGGGGCCGATCGCGATTTCCGAGGTGCTTCCCTTCGACCAGGGGATCCGCGACCTCATTTTGGGCAACGCCCCGATGCCAGAGGTGTATGCGTACATTGAAAAGAACCTCAAGATGACCAGCGTCCATGAGGACGGAATTTTGAAAGTGATTCACGGCCTGACCACGCTCGAGGAGGTGGATCGGGTGGCGAAGTAATCGATTCGAATCGTGGGCAGAATGGTGGCCAGAATAATGGAGCCGACCGTTGAAAATTGTAAAAACCAAAATTTCTTGAAAAAAACACACGCCAAACCAAAACCCGTGAATTTGAGCCAGCCGTTTTACGGCGACCTTTTGGCGCGTTCGCTTTTAAGGATCGGAGTGCCGAAATTCGAGGCCTACGAGATCGCCCACGAAATTTGGAAAAAGATCTCCCATCGGAAGAACGCCCCCCTCAAGATTTCCAAATTGGTGGTTGATTTCTTGAAAGAGAGGCATCCGACCCTTATTCCGCGCTACCGAGTTTGGCAAAAAATCATGAAAAGCCCCAAGCCGTTGATTCTCATCATCGGCGGAGGCACCGGCATCGGGACTTCGACTCTGGCCGTCCGATTGGCGTGGCTTTTGATTTTCAGCCATGTGGTGGGCACGGATTCCGTCCGCGAAATCGTCCGACGACTGCTTCCGCAGAGCGTCATCCCCAGCCTCAGCGTCTCCACATTCGAGGAGGCCAACACGTCCTCCGTGATCCGATCCAAGCGAGACCGGCTCATCGCCGGCTTCCTTTCCCAATCCCGCAAGGTGCTTTTCGGGATCGAGGCCCTGATCGATCGCGCCATGCGCGAGAAAAAAAGCACGGTCATCGAGGGCATCCACCTTATTCCAGGCGAGATGGATTTTCTGGATCGCTATTCCAAACAAGCCATGATCATTCCCATCATGCTGGACATCCGATCCCAATCGAGCCACCGGGCACGGTTTTTATCCCGCAATCTCCAGAACTCCAAGCGTCCCAAGGACCGCTATCTCAAGTTCTTCAAGGAGATTCGCCTCATTCGCGACTATTTGGTGGAGGCATCCAGGAAGCGGCACGTTCCCGTGGTCGAGAACTACGACTTGCGCGATGCGGAACGCGCCCTGATGGATGCGATCTTCAAGGCATACAACTCCCGTAAAAAGGGTGCTGGCCCCCGCCATGCCAAATTGCCCAAAAAATCCTAATTCATTTTTATGAAGAAGCCCACTGCGATCTGCCTCATCGACGGGGAGCATTATCTCGCGAATTTGAAGGATTCCCTCGCTGAAATCGCCAAAAAATACACCCTCACGTTTTTGATTTTCATCGGCGGCACCGAGAAGATCGGCACCCCGGACGATGTGAAGAAGGCGTTGCCCTATCCTGTTGGGTACGCTTTCGGTTCGCACGGCCCCGACCTCAAGGCGATGGACGCCCTGCTTAAAAAACACCGGGCCGGGGTGGTGCTGGATCTTTCGGACGAGCCGATTGTCAGCTATCCCATCCGCATGGACATCGCCGACGTGGTTTTGTACCACGGCATGATTTACCGAGGATCCGATTTCGAGTTCCAGCCTCTGAATTTCAAAAAAATTTTCACCAAGCCTTCCCTGGCCATTTGGGGCACGGGCAAGCGCATCGGCAAAACCGCCATGGGCGGGCTGATCGGCCGTGTTTTGAAAAAAGCCGGGCTTGATCCCGCCATCATCACCCTCAGTCGAGGCGGTCCGCGCACCCCCATCGTGGTTCGCGGAGACCAATTCCCCATCGACGCCGAGTATTTATTGGGCAAGGATGCCGAGGGGTTCCACGCCTCCTCCGACTGCTTCGAGGACGCGCTCACGGCCCGCGTGCCCACTTTTGGATGCCGCCGTTGCGGCGGGGGATTCGCCGGCAGGCCTTTTGTCACCGTTGTCGACGCGGGCGCCCGCATGGCGGAGAAGGCCCCCTATGTGAAGAGCGTGGTGGTGGAGGGGAGCGGGGCCAGCATCGCCGAGATCAAAACCGACAAGGTCATCCTTTTGATGGATGTGGTCCAAAACCTGGATATCCTGGAAACCTACATGACCCCGCTTCGGATCCGGTATGCCGATTTGGTCGTTTTGACCATGTGCGAGGATTTTTTGGCGACCCAAACCAAGATCGACAATATCATTCACCGCATTCGGGAGATCAACCCCAAAGCGCGCATCGCCACCACCGTCCTTCGGCCCAAACCGCTTTCCCCGCTCAAGGGGAAGAAGGTGTTTTTGGCCACCACCGCCGAAGGCGAGGCGGTTTCCGCCATCACGCGGCATCTGGAAAAGGATTTCGGTTGCCACATCGTGGGAGTCACCCGCAATCTCTCCAACCGACCCAAGCTGATCGAGGATCTGAAAGCCCTGAAAAAAGGCGATGTGGTGCTCACGGAACTGAAGGCCGCCGCTATTGCGGTAGTGGCCAAGGAGGCCAAAAAATTGGGCCTGAAAACCGTGCTCATGGATAATATCCCCACCCTCGTCGACAAGGGGGGTGACGTGAGAAACCTTGAAAAAGAGATCTTGGGCCTTCTGAAATAGCCCCGATAGGTCAACTGCCCTTCCGAGTTTCAGCGTGAGGTTGCCCGCTAGGTGCACCCACCCATGGGCACAAATCCTTTCGCCGACCATCTTTTTTGGCTTACCCCGTTTTGGATTGAGTTGCCGTGGCAGGGGATTCGGCCACAGGCACCGGGGCCGGTTTCGGCGGTTCGAACACGTTGACCGGGATTTTCCCCATTTTTTCCGTCGCCAACGCGAGCTCCGCGATCCGCTCGTTGGAAATTTTCGACTCTGCCTGCTCGGGCACGATTCCCTTTTTGATGCTGTCGATCGTTTTCAACAGCGCGGCATCATCTTCGTCGATTTTCAGCGTGCGGACCGGGTATTGCATTTTGATCCCCGCCGCGTCGAAGGCTCGTTTGATGCGATAGGCCAGATTGGACCGGACCATCTTGAACGGTTTTTTGATCGGAACCCAGCACCAGACCTTGACCGTTAAGGAATCATCGCCGTAGTCGTCGATCAGCACCGAGGGCTCCGGTTTTTCGGCGATATCCGCGTCCTTGGCGATAACGCTTCGGATGAGATTGATCGCGGCGGTCACGTCCGTGTCGTAGTTCACTCCCACGATCAACTCGAACCGCCTGAAGGGGTTGGCGGAGTAGCTGACCCATTTAGATCCGAGCATCACTTCGTTCGGGATCGTGACGATGGGGCCATCCAGTTGCTGAAGCGCCGTGGTTCGCATGTCGATGCCCAACACCCTTCCCTTGAAGCCGTTGACCTCCACCAAATCGCCGATGCGAATTCGGTTTTGCGAAAGCATCACGACGCTGGAGATGAAATTCTCAATCACCTGCTTGAGCGCAAAGCCGATGCCGAGCGAGACCGCCCCCACGACCGCGGTGAAGTTGAGTCCGTTGATGGCGAGCGCGATGGTCGCGCCGATGAGCAGGATCCCCAATTTCGTCATGCGCTCGACCAACACCAGGGCGTTCTCCTGAACCTCCTCCCCCTTGGCCCGCATCATGGTGTTTCTCGCCGCAGCGCCGGCGGATTTGGCGAGGACCGCGGCCATGACCACGATCGCCACCCCAGCGATCCAATAGCCCACGTGATTGAGGGCGTAGCCTAAAATCCCCGACTCGATCTTCGATCCGGTTCCCGCGGATTGCGCCGCATTCGATGCCGCCTGGGTCGCCGCGTACGCCTGTGGAATCCAGTCCATCAGGGTCATTCGCCTTCAATTAAATCCCTATATTATAGCAGAATTTTCCCCGAAAATCAATTTCCCATTCCAATTCTTTTTATTGAATCTTGATAGGGGATTCGTCAAAATCCCCAATGGCTGGCACTTTTTTCCCCATTCGGTTAAAATGGGACCACTGATACAAAATTAACAAAATTGATTGTCTATGCAAAACAACATAGAGACCGAAACCGCTCTGTGGCTGAAATTCCCCGTCAAAGAATTGACCCAAAAATTGGAGGAAAACGGCTATGAGCGATTACGCCACAAGGCTTTTCAGAAATCCTACATCTACACGCCGCCCAAGGGAATCAACCCAGGAGGGATCATGCGGGTGCGCGAGGTCGGCAGCACCGTATCGGTGACCGTTAAAAGCGCCGTCACAACCCTGCAAGACGGAATCAAGCAACGCTACAAGAACACCATCAAGACCGACACCCTCAGCAATGCGCGGGTTTTTGTCGAGCTCGTTGGCTACAAATACAGCCATATGCGCGAACGCTTCTCCACCAAGTACAAAAAAGGAAACAACCACCTCATCATCAACTACAACCCCTACGGAACCGTGATCGACATCGACGCCGAACTCAAGGAGATCCTCAAGATGATGGATCTGTTCGGATTCAAAAAATCCGATATCATCCACCAATCCGCGGACGAACGCTGGCGCGCCTTTTGCAAAACCAAAAAAATCCCCTACGACCCCAATGTGATTTTCGACCGCCCCGGAAGCATCAAGCCGCCCACCGGCAAGGGTTTTGAGATGCCTTGATCCGCGCGGACTCCTTTTTTTGGAGCCTACCATTCTCCATTCCAAGCTAAGCGCATAAAACACGTGCCTGCGCATGCGCCTTTTTTCTTCGCGCATGCCTTGTTTCCGCACCTGAATCGTGATATAATTATCTGATTTAGTTTTTTAACGTTTTCCAGACAATGCCCACCAAAGCCAAAGTTAAACGTCCTTCGTCCGATCGCACCAACAAGGGGCTTTTGATTGTCGTCGAAGGCGTGGACGGCAGTGGCAAATCCACCCAGCTCGAATTGCTTCAGCATTGGCTGGACAGCAACGGTTTCGCAACCGTGAAGACCGATTGGTCCAGCTCCGAAACCATTCGCCCCCTGATCAAGGACATCAAGAACCGCGAGACCCTCATTTCCCCTGAAACTTTCTCGCTTCTTCACCTTTCGGACTTTGCGGAGCGCCACGAGAAAATCATCAAGGATGCGCTCAAGGCCGGGAAAATCGTGTTGGCCGACCGCTATGTTTACACGGCCTACGCGCGGGACACCGCTCGCGGGCTTCCTTTGGAGTGGATTCGCAAATTGTACAATTTCGCCCCCGTGGCCGACCTTGCGATCTATTTCCGTGTTTCGCCGGAAGTGGCGATCGAGCGAAAAACGAAAATGCCCAAATTCTACGAATCGGGGGCGGACCTCAAGCTTTCGCCGAACATCAAAAAATCCTTTGATATTTTCCAGAGGCGTGTGATCGCGGCCTACGAAAGGCTCGCCACACAGGAGAAGCTTCAGATCATTGATGGCGAGACAGAAATCTACCACACCTTCCCGAAGGTCAAAAAACTGGTGGCGGATCTGATCCAGCGCAAGCTGGGCATCACGGTCGGCCAATCGTATTAAACGCCCCATTTCAAACCTATTTCAATGCCCAATTCCAAAAACAAAAATCACCCAGGCAAGCTCGTTGTCGTCGAAGGAATCGACGGCGCCGGAAAGTCGACGCTGATCCGAGCGCTTCGCGAGCATTTCGAGGATCAGGGTTTGTCGGTCACGGTCAGCGAATGGCGCGAGTCGCGCATCATCGGACCCTATATCAAAAAACTCTCCGACAAGCAGATCAAGGTTTGCCCCCGGGCGTTTTCCTCCCTTCACGCGGCCGATTTCGCGGATCGCCTTTCACGCGACATCCTTCCGGCCCTTGCCCGTGGGGAAGTGGTGATTTGCGATCGCTATTTTTACACGGAAATCGTGCGCGATTACGGCCTTGATCTCCCAACGGATTGGTCGGTTTCCCTTTTTCCCTTCGCCCCGGAACCCGACTTGATCCTTTTTCTCAATGCTTCGCTCAACACTTCCATCCGACGCATCCGCAAACGCATGGAGGACAACGGCCCCGCCGGTTCGCTCAACAAATCATTGCGCATGGAACTTTTGGGCAGCCTCCTCGGCTCGCTGGATTCCACCACCGGCATGATGGTCGACGGGAAGTACAAGGAGAACGGCGACCCCATGACCGACAAGGACCGCGACCAGATCAAATTCCGCTTCCAAACGAAAACACGCGAAAAATACCACACCCTTTTCGCGCCCAAGAAAAATGTCGTCACCTTGGATGCTGAGAAGTCCAAGTCCGTTGTTCTCGATCAGGCGATCTCCGCCACCAAGGTGCTTTTCCCCTCAAAAGCCACCCGCAAGGCTTGATCCATTTTGTCGCATTGCATTTCAGGGGGACGAAACGCGGTTTCGGCCCCTTTTTAAT